>JAKBHQ010000026.1 GCA_021836665.1 Thermoplasmata archaeon | reverse complement strand
TCAGAGGGGGATCAGAGAAGTTGAAGGACGCCTTGGTAACCTTCGGGGACGAAGAGGCCGCCGGACAATCAATCCAAGCCCACCTCGATGCTGGAGCGGACCAAGTCCTCATTCAGCTGCTAGGCGAGGACATCAATAAGCCTCCAGTGGACGATTGGAAGCGCATGTCCAACTATTTGAAACTCCAAAGCAGCTGATCCCACTTCAGGGTGGTATTTACCGGGTAACCTGAGCTTTCTACTGGCTCAGGTTACCAAACAGTTTTGGCTCTTCTCGGTGAAACACCAAATTATCGAATCGGTCCCGGCAGATGCGGATAGCCAGTTTCAATCTAAAATCAGATCGAGAAGTCCTCGCCCCTCCAGGTACCGCTTTCGCTTGACCTTATGGCACCAGCATGAATATGTCCGATGACCGACGCTTCGAGTTCGTCTACCCGCTCCTGCAGCGAATGAAGTCCCGCACCCAGGACATCTGGCATTACCGTTCCATCCAAATCTGGCTTATGAACACGAGCCTGTTCACGGCTTCTTTCTACCACTTGGCCCGGAATTCCTATGACCACAGAGTTAGCCGGAACCTCTTTGACCACAACTGCGTTGGCCCCAATTCTGGAATCGCTTCCGATGTAGACGGGGCCAAGAATCTTGGCCCCCGCTCCTACGGTTACTCGGTCTCCCAAAGTAGGGTGCCGCTTCCCCACGTCTGTTCCGCGCCCACCTAAGGTAACGCCATGGTAGATCGTGACATCGATTCCGCACTCTGCCGTCTCTCCTACAACGACACCCGAGGCATGGTCGATAAAGAGGCCGTCGCCAAGCTTCGCCCCTGGATGGATATCTACATTTGTCCAAAAGCGAGCTATGGCCGAAATGATCCGGGCGGACATTCTCTGGTCTCTAATCCACAGGAGATGAGCCACCCTGTAGAGGACTATCGCATGAAAGCCGGGATAAAGAAGAATGACTTCGAGCCTATTTCTCGCTGCCGGGTCCCGTTCGTAGGCGGCGTACAGATCTCGTTTAATGCTAGCCAACATCTAATTAATCCCCGAGTCCCTCGAACAGCGCCGTACTCAAGTATCTCTCCCCAAATGATGGAATAATTACGACAATCAATTTCCCAGCGCTTTCGGGCCGGGCGGCGATCTTCACCGCTGCTGAAACCGCAGCTCCCGACGAGATGCCAACTAATAGGCCTTCTTCCCTTGCCATGCGCCTGGCGAACTCGAAGGATTCAGCGCCCTCTACCTGGACGATCTCATCAACATATTTCCCGTCGTAAACCACGGGTACAAATCCTGCCCCAATCCCCTGAATAGGGTGCGGTCCCTTGGGTCCGCCTGAAAGAACCGCTGATGCCGAAGGCTCGACCGCCACCACATGAAGTTCTGGCTTGCGTTCTTTTAAGCCCCGAGCTACGCCAGTAATTGTGCCACCGGTCCCTACTCCCGCTACAAAAATATCGATCTTGCCGTCGGTATCTCTCCAGATCTCTTCTGCAGTTGTAGCCTGATGTATGGCGGGGTTTGCCGGATTTTCGAACTGCTGAGGCATAAAATACTTGGCATCTGACTTTACCATCTCCTCAGCCTTGGCGATGGCTCCACCCATGCCCTCAGAACCGGGGGTGAGGACCAGATTGGCTCCATACCCCCTTAAAAGCATTCGCCTTTCCCGGCTCATTGAGTCTGGCATAACCAAAATGCACTCATATCCCTTGGCAGCGCAGACCATCGCCAGGGCGATTCCCGTATTCCCGCTCGTCGGCTCGACTATGACAGTGCCGGGCCCAATTAATCCCGCCGCCTCTGCGGCCTCGATCATCGCGACACCAATTCGATCTTTGACACTGTGGGCGGGGTTAAAATATTCTAGCTTGGCAGCGATGATGGCATTGGAGTCGCCCCCGACCCTGTTCAGTCTGACCAAGGGCGTATTACCGACCAGTTTCGTCACATCATCTGCGATCTTCATTTGGGCTCCTAACCTCGCGAGCGAGCTTTCATCGGCTGAACTATCTTCCAGTCTGTTAACACTTAAGGCTATACCTTCAATTCCGACTAAGTTAGTCGGAGTTTACATTTAAAATCTCAAATTTGCCGAGGTGCTAACAGAGGGCGAAGTTCGATCGACTCGTGAACTAATGAAATGTGGTATTTATCAAAGGACATTTCCAAGCTAGGCATCCGCTCCACCTTCCCTTTTGGCAACCTTAAATCTCCGAAATAATCCGCCGTTCGCCTGGCTCCAATCGGGTGCACCAGCTGGTTCTACCCGTTGGCGGAAGATGGCTCGGTCATGCTCCTCCGACTACCTCGGATAGGTCAGCTTTAGGTCCACTGTCATTACCTTGTCATAGTCTGGCAGATGACACCGGGTATGAGCTGGACGGCAATGTAGAGTGCAAGAAGAAGCTCCCCTTTGCTCCCTCGTCAAAATGGATGTGAACCTCTCGATTCGCCCGGTTTCGGACTCCATCTGTTTTGACTCGTTCCTATTGCTAGGTTGGATCGTCCATCACAGCCCTGCCTGAGACCTTTGCTCGATCGTCATGACAAGGACATCATGCCATTGCGCCCCAGTGGGTGACATCCGGTACTTTTACCTTCGACATCAACTCGACGTTACCCATACCTTTTTGTATCCACAAGGACGATGACACGACTGGCTCCTTGGTTCAATATATGAAAGCCGGTGTTACTCCACGGCAGCTATGCACCGGACACCACCTGGCCAGAAAAAAGACTGGCTGCCAAAATCGTCTTGAGGTAGAAAAGCAATCACCGTTCTGAAGTCATCAGTGATCTTTTGGACAATTCATGAGATCGTCCTCTTTCGCGCATCTTCGTAGTGCACAGCCGAGGTGGGTGTCTCCGGCTTTGGCTGATTCGTTCAAGACCTTAACTTTTTATCAACGCCCTTTTCAGCAAGAGCAATCTGTGGCGACTTAAGATCCTTCCCGGCGTGGTTGATCCCTAAAGGACCAGGCTTTGGACGAAGCATCCCATTGGACTAGTAAAAAGGCAGAAACGTCCACGTACCTGAGGAGCAACTGAAGCTGCGAAATAGCTATCAGTTTTGAATCGTCAAAGTACTCCGAAACAAACAATAACAGAAGCTCTTGATATTCTGCAGAAACTCAGCCTAGACAGGCAATTGAGACCGCTGAAGTTGAAGCTTTCCCAATATCAAGCGTTCACCCACGTAGCGCTAAGCTACTGTCCCGCTGAGTTGGCTTCAAATGACGAAATTGATCCGAGATAAAGCCCTGGAAACGCTAAATAACCTCGAGCAGGGAAAGCTTTGTGCTTCTGACAACGATAGTGGGCCTTAGTCGCTCGTGTTCGAACTTCGCTGACGTGCGGGTTAGCGTCGCTTGCCTGGGTCTCGAGCAAATTGACGGTTCCGGACGTCCGACTCGTGCTCCGTCGCGTCGGGGATCATGAACCCTGGCCCGCACCGCGGAACAAGGCTTTTCTAAAGGTAAACACGCCGCCATCCGCGTCCACCTGCCAGTAGTCGCTCCGAAGATCGCGGCGCCTATGCCGCAGGTCACGGTTCGGCGGCCCGGTGCCAAGGTAGCGTGGGATCGGCGCCGGAGTTGTCACCGGGTTCGCTAGAAAGACCGAGTTCACCCCCACAGGTAGTGGCAACGCATATGGCAGCTCGTCGTCGCCCGGCACCCGCATGCAAACCTGGGCACCGAAGGAGACGTCATGCCCGAACTTCCAGCTCACCCCAACTTGGACCAACTTCGGCGCCAAGCACGGGAGCTGTTCCGCTCAGCCCAGTCAGGCGACGTCGTCGCGCTACAGCGATTCCACGGCGCCTCCAAGCGGGTGAATCTCTCGGCCGCGCAGCTCGTCGTCGCCCGTGAGCACGGCTTTTCGAGCTGGGGAGCACTGCGCGGCGAGGTCGATTAGCGTCGTGCCACCAGTGCGCCGCCGGCCGAGGCTACGAGCCCCCAGACGACCCGCTTGAACGTGCCGAGCGGGGTGTGGCGGGCCACCCGGCTCGGTCACCTTGGCCCAGGGGGCGCTGAGCCCGGGCATCCTTTTCGGCTGACACGACCATGCCATGTTCGACGCCATATTCGCCTCGTTCCAACGTTTGCGTCTAAGGCGGACGCGGCGTCTCTCGCTCGTAACGCGCCGACTCCGGACCGCGACCGCGTTCCCCGGGGGGACGCTACTCAGCGCCTCGTTCCCGTCCTCATCGTCAGCACCTGAACCTGCCCGGCCGTGGTGATCCCCGCAATTGCCGGTCGGTTGGTGCCGCCGTTCACCCCGTCGGTATCGATGTAGAGCCGGCCGCTGCGGCTCACCGCGATGCCTGAGGGCCTGAAGGTGCCGGTTAGGCCGGCCACCGAGTTGCGCCTGAAGGTGGCGATGGGAGTGATCTGGTTGCCCACGATCCTGTCCACAGCAAACTGGCCATAGTCGGCAACGAGCACCGAGCCATCGGGAGCTGTGGCAAGGCCTGCTTGGGTGACGTAGGTCGGCCAGCTGTTCAACACCTGTCCCGTAGGAGAAAGCTCGATTAGCAGCTTTGGCGAGGAATCAGCCACGTAGAGGTTGCCGGCGCGACCCACGGCGATGGCGCTCGGGAAAAAGGCGGTGGAGGCACCGCCGAGGGTGAGCCGCCCCGGGCCCGCGGCGAGCAGCGTG
>JAKBHQ010000293.1 GCA_021836665.1 Thermoplasmata archaeon | reverse complement strand
GCGTCACTCGCTGGGCAAATCTGATATTCTCCTCTGCTGTCAGGTCGTCATAGAGATGGGCATGATGGCCGAGGTAACCTACGTATTGGCGGATAGCCCGCCTATCGGCTTTGGCGTCTAAGCCAAAGACCTTTGCCTCTCCTTTTGCCACGCTCAAATACCCTGCGATTAGCCTCAACAGCGTAGTCTTCCCAGATCCATTTGGCCCGTAGAGGTATACGACTTCGCCCTCGAATGCATCAAAGTCGACCGAAATCAAAACTGGATAGTGCCCCAGCATTACAACTGCATCGCGCACCATTACGACCTGCCGTGCCAATTTATCACCCGGCCTATTGCGAGGCCAAACCTCTCCTAACCGAGTCGATATCCGCTGCGACCATCATCTGGACGAGTTCCGGAAAGTCGACCTTCCGATTCCAGCCGAGAGCTTCCTCGGCCTTCTTCGGCTCACCTACCAACAGGTCAACTTCTGCCGGACGGACAAAACGCTGATCCAAGCGGACATAACGCTGATAGTCAAGTCCGGCGGCGGCAAAAGCGAGCTCGCAGAACTCCCTGACCGAATGGGTCTCCCCGGTTGCAACTACGTAGTCCTCAGGGTGATCCTGCTGGAGCATCAGCCACATCGCCCGGACGTAGTCGGCTGCGAACCCCCAGTCCCGCTGGGCGTCCAGGTTGCCGAGCGCCAAGTGGTCCGCTAGTCCCGCGACTATCTTGGCCACGCCAAAGGAGATCTTCCGGGTAACAAACTCTAAACCCCTGCGAGGTGATTCGTGATTGAACAGGATTCCGGAACAGGCGAAGAGGTCGTAGCTCTCGCGATAATTGACGGTGATCCAGTGCCCATAAACTTTAGCCACACCGTATGGGCTGCGGGGGTAGAAAGGCGTACTTTCGCTCTGTGGAACCTCTTGAACCTTGCCGAACATCTCCGACGAAGAGGCCTGATAGAACCTGGCTTCAGGGGCGACCGCCCTAAGTGCATCGAGCAAGCGGGTCACACCTAGTGCGGTTGTCTCGCCAGTGAGAACGGGCTGACCCCAGGAGGTCTGAACAAACGACTGGGCCGCCAAGTTGTATACTTCGTCTGGGCGATGATCCCTAAAGACCGTCAGCATCGACCCTTCGTCTAGTAGGTCCCCGGGGACCAAAACCAACCGATCTTGGATATGGGCGATTCGTTCGAAGTTCAAGGTCGACGACCGCCTCACCATTCCTACGACGTTGTACCCCTGCTCTAGGAGAAACTCTGCCAGATAGGATCCGTCTTGACCGGTAATGCCAGTGATAAGTGCAGTCTTTGTCATCGTGAACAATCTAGTACCGCTGGAACTTTACCGAGTTTAACTTGCGATCATCTATCTTTCCAAGCCGGTGGACGTCTATTTAGAAAGGCCTCAATACCCTCATGGGCGTCCTCGGTCTGGTTTATCAGACCGAGCATCGAGTGCAGATAGCCCAGCTCTAGTTGTGAACCGCCTGATAGCAAGTTATAAAATGACCCCTTACCTAGCGCTATGGTCGCAAGTGAACGTGAAGCCAAATTCTCGGTCAGCTTTCTGACTTCCTCTCTCAAAGACGACCTTGGGTAGACAAAGTTTACAAAACCCTTGGCTAATGCCTCAGCAGCGTCTATCCTTCGTCCGGTCATCATCATCTCCAGTACGAAACGGGGACTTGCGACACGCAGTAATGGGACAGAGATTATAAATGGCCATACCCCTACCCCTACCTCGGGCAGGCCAAAGTGGGCTTGGTCGGAGGAGACAATGATGTCACATGCGGAGGCAAGTCCAAATCCTCCGGCTAGGGCATAACCGTCCACCTCAGCCACTATTGGCCTTGGGCATTCCCACATCGCCCTAAAGAGTCGAACCAGGCCACCCCGTGAGTTGTGAGCTTCCAGAAAGTCGTCACCCCCACCCATTTTAGAGAGATCCACACCCGAACAGAAGGTCTCTCCGACTCCGCCGGTAATCACTATCGTTCTTATCGAATCGTCGGCAGAGGCACCTTCAATAGCAGTTAGTAATCCCGAAAGCATCTCCCAATTGAGGGCGTTTTTTCGATCCGGGCGATTTAGAGTTAGCCAAAGTACGCCCCCAGCCATCTCCTGCGACAACGAATTGCCGCCCGAAGGGCCAATAGAATTCGATTCACTCATTTAGGTAGGTTAACATCTGGTGGTGCCGAGCGCAGCGCAGAGTAAGTTCAGAACTCACCGAGCTATTACTTCATTAGTGGTCCTAAGTTAATGGTTTCCCGACCCTTTGCTCGTCGGGTCGTGGTGCAAGACTTGGCTCGCTCCAACCTTTCACCACAAGATCGCTACGAAGCATGTCGCTACCACCAGGCATTCAGAGTGCTCCGATAAGTTCTGGACTCTAGCGCAGTTATTACAGCTCCAATTTGTACGACGCCATCTGGAGGCATCAATTAGCTGGTTTAGCAGGAATAGGAGCTGAATTCTGTGCCAAGATGTCGACCCGAACCCACCGCCGCCAATGACGTGACTACACTAGGGTAACTCCGATTTTCAGGATAGAGAACCCTAGTGACGCCGACCGATATGAGCCAGATCCAAGTGGTGGACAAGAACCGGAAGGAGAACGATACACCAGCGTTCCCCGAATCGATCAAGTCGACCCGATTACCAGCCGCCGAAAGAAAGAGGCTCCTAATCAGCCAGGCAGTCGACACCTTCTCCGTCAGAGGCTTTCATGCCACCTCAATGGAGGATGTGGCGGTCGCAGCCGGAGTGACAAAGCCCGTCATCTATCAGCATTTTAGGTCGAAACGTCATCTTTATGTGGCAATCCTGCGCCATGTCGGTCTCGAGATGAAAGAGGTGCTTTCGCAGGGCACGAGCAAGGCCAGCGGCGGCAAGATGCGACTCTACGCCGGGATGGAGGCATACTTCAAGTACGCCTATGAGAATGCAACCGCCTATGAGCTCCTCTTTGGCTCTGGTGGGCGCCGAGATCCCGAATTTCGTGACCTTGTCGCCGAGATCGAACAGGACCTAGCCGCCCACGTCACTTCGACCATAGACGTCGATCTCGACCCCGAACACCGTGAGTTGGCGGCAGTCTCAATTATGGGAATTGCTGAAGCCGTCATGAGGCTCTACTTCTCTAAATATCCTCCTGCGTCCCTCAATACGGATAAGCGACCCCCATTCGTCGGGTCTAGTGCCGAAACATGGTCCAAGAGAGCCGCCGATCTAGCCTGGGCAGGACTACGGGCGATACATCGAGACTGAGCAGAAGGTCTCATATATCCGCTCCGTCTCAAAGCACCAAGCCACTAGAAACGACTTGGTCTGGCCACGCTAACATCTGATGCTTCGTCGGATCTTGGTATTCCACCACTCAGGTTTGACGTCATCAGTGATACTGATAATGCCGATAGTGATGATGCCGATTTGCATCGGTATCATGTCGCCAAAAGTCACGACTTCCGAATCAACTGGCGGCTAGGAGTCATATCTGCTATCGCTGCTTAAATATTGCTAAAGACGTCCACTTGACGCTGCGCCAAAAGTGGGAGTGCCCTAGCTATTACCAGCTCTTGAAAGTGACTCGAGTTCTTATGGTCTTCAAAAGCGTCCTCATCGACATACTGTTCGCAGATTGCGAAGACGTTCTTCTCTTCTTTGTGCCGTAGTGGCTGATAAGCAATACATCCCTTCTCTGACCTACTAGCAATGGCCAGTTGTCCCAAGAGAGACTCGAGCTCTCCGTCCTTTCCTTCGTCGGCTACCCACCTAGCTATCACGGTTATCATCGCTTCTACCCCCTTTTAACCAAAACCTTACCTAAGCCAAAATTGAATTCGCCCAAACTAGAAGGCTCCCCAGGATTGGTTTGCTTCACCTATGGCAACTTAGCGTCGAGGCCACCTTTTCGAGTGGTATTTTCAGTGAACACGCTGCCACCTTTGAAAAAGGAGACCGCCATACCGACCACAACCGCCCCAACCCCGATTTGAATAGCCACGTCTGCGAGGTTAAAGACCGTTCTAGATCCGGGCAGGGAGATCCAGTCGACAACCCTTCCAGAAACCCCAAATCCATGAGAATGAATGATTCGGTCGGCGAGATTCCCCAGGCCTCCGCCGGCGATAAAGCCCAGCGCAAGCGACAAAAAACGGCCGTCAGTCCTGTTGGCGAGGTAGAAGACGACCACCACGCCTAAAATTTCCAGAGGCAGTAACAGGTATGGGTAGCCCGAAAGTAAACCGTGTGATGCTCCGGAATTTCGATAGATAGTTAGGTCAACTAGCCCCAAAACACTCGACCTCGACGCTGAATTAAAATGATCCAGGGCCCAAAATTTGCTCACCTGATCGACCAGCAATATGCTGATGACCAAGACCACTACGGATAGCTTAAATTCGAATCGTCCGACCTTTAGTCTCTTGCCCACCTTCTACTCAACCGCTAACCATTGAAAACCTTCCTCTTTTTGACGCGAGCCTCACTGCTCGCCCTCTAGCTACTCACAAAATAGTTGCAATGGCAGACTGTGAGTGGGCTCGGGCTAACGCGATCACTTCATCGGCCCATTCAGCGATCCCTGGACGACCCCTGGACGACCCCTCCTCGTCTAGCTAAAGACGCCTAGATCAATTTCCTGTCAGATGCGATTGGATCACCGAGTCGATGAGAATCTGGGCCAAGCCAG
>JAKBHQ010000318.1 GCA_021836665.1 Thermoplasmata archaeon | reverse complement strand
TTCCTCCAACAGCGAGGGCATTTGGAGAGTCAGCCGGCACCGTGATGGAGAGCAAACCAGGCGAGCCGGAGCATTGAGAACCTCGATCTCCAGAGGCGGAGATGAAAGTCTTTCCCTGTGCAACCGCAGCCGATAACTCTGTATTGACCGATTGGGCTAGACCCGAGCTTGAGCCACTCCCTACTTCACAAACGCCCCAAGAGTTCGACATAATCGGTTCATTTGTGCTAGCAACCCATTGCGATATCGCATCGAGTAAGCCTGTGGAGCTATTTGGAGCACTATAAACAACTAGGCCCGAATTTGGGGCTAGCGAAGCGACCGTTTCGAGGTCCCCGGTAACTTCGCTATGACCTGAGGAAGTGCTTTGCGCTCCGCCATCGACCAAAGTGGTAGTTAGTGAGGGGGCATTGGAGCCGAAACAGCTATCAAAGGTAGTGACGTCGGAAGGATTGAAGGTGGCAAATTCTAAGAAAGCGACCGTTTGATTCTGGCCGGACTCGTTGGCTGCATAAAAGGGATCCATCTGGTAGTCGTAACCGAGGACCGATGGTGAGTTAGGGGTCAATTTTCCGATTGAAATTCCGAGCCTTGCGCTTGCACAGGCAGAAGGGCTGTAGGTGGTTGTCGCTGCCGTTGCCATGGCCGGACTACCAGTCGTTATTGAGCTACTCGGTGCGCCTATTGCGCCGGGGGTGAACTTCAGATAGTCAGATAATCCGACAACACTCTGTATTTCGTTTGCGAAGCTTTGCGGCAGGGAGGGAACCTTGATTGCTTCGGGCCTTACTCCGATGCCCGGTATAGATATGGACTGAATCGAGGTATTGAAGGCGCCCTGCATGGCGGAGACCGGCCCGGATATTTCGACTCTCATCCGCCCAACGCCAGTGGTGGTCGTGAGTCCTTTGGCTGCGAAGTAGGAGCTAATCAGGTTGATCGTGGACAAACTTTGCCCGAACTTCTGGCCTACCTCCTGGTGGGTTAGATAATGGTGGTAGTTAGGGTTGCCAGGTGTGTTGACCTCACTAGCGTAGCTCTGGAGCCCAGAATTAGCTTTCAGGGTCAGGATGACCCGCATTGATTCGTTGGCTGGTACCGATCCCTTGATCGTCACGCCAGCTGGCAAGGGGACGAAGGCTGGATTCAAGGGCGACAAAGCACTGGTGGCCGAAGCCGACCCTGCGGGCAATAGCGCCAGCAGGGTGAAGAGTGGAACTAACGCAAGCACCAGCCTGGTCCCGGCAACGGCTTTGGGCATACGAAGTTCCTTCCCGGAGGTACTCTTCAACTGCTGACCCCGCCTAACCCTTCTGTACCGAAAGCACTTTTCGAAAACTCTAGCAGCCACGGCCTTGACCTTGTGACACCGCATCGGCTTGCAAGAGTCTCGTAGCGCCAGAAGGTCTAGATGAATTAAAGATCTGCCTTCGGAAAGGTAGCGAATAGAGCGAGCGAGGACCAGCAATAATGTCTGGCCTGAGCAGACCTAAGTCCCCCCGTCTTTCGAATCTAACGAATCTCAAATGAAACGAATCTCAAATGAAACGAATCTCAAATGAACTGTGTGATTTTGATGTCTTATTTCCGGGCTAAGTGTCCTTTTACATAGAACCTTTTGAGCTGTTTTTCCCTTGTCCTGCTCGCTTTTTAACGAACCGGTCCCTTCTTAGTGTGGAGCTACTGATGTATTTAATGCAAATATGAAGAGGTCCATTTAGATCGGAGGTAGCCCGTAGCCAACGATTATTGGGGATTTGGCGCCAAAATTAGATCGGCAGAATGACAGATATGTTCTTATACGGATGGCTATCGGTACCGATGATTGCTAAATGCGATTAAATGGTGATTCGAGGAGTGTCGATGATTTGCTCCGGGAAATTTCCGAGCTAAAGGTCGAAAACGCGATCCTCCGGGGAGAAACAGAGCGGCTAGGTTCGGGATCCTCAACCGATGGGAACCTTCGTTTTTCATTGCCCGCCAAGGCGTTTGAGGCGACTTCCGCAGGCATTTGGATAGTGTCCGCTGACCTAAAGACGGTAGATGCCAACTCCACTCTGTGCAAAATGCTCGGTTACCGCAGGGACGAATTATTGGGAGGCGACGTCCTCCAGTTTTTCGAAAGCTCGACGCGTGAGAGCATCGGGCCGTTGATCGGGGAATTCGACGACGGGAACCGGATTCTAGGCCACGTCGAGCTACACCGTAAAGACCGAAGCTGGATCCCTTGTCAGATTAACCTGACTCCTTTGGGCGATGATTCGTTAGCCTCGCCGACGTGGTGCATTACGGTGACTGAATTGAAGTCCGAACCCGCTGCCGAAGATGGGTTGGGTAGGTCCGAGAATCGCATATACGACATTTTTGAGTACCTCCCTGATGCGACATTCGTCATTGACGAAGCCGGCAAGGTGGCCTTCTGGAATAGGGCGATGGAGGAATTTACCGGAGTTCGGGCTGAGGACATTGTCGGCAAGGGTGACTACGAGTACTCCATCCCCTTCTACGGCGACAAGAGGCCCATGATCATTGATCTAGCTCTGAATCCCGAGGAGAATTTTGAATTCGAATATTCCAAGGTTCTGATCCGAGACAAGGCTTATTTCGAGATGGAGGCTCTGCCTTCTGCTTACGGCAGGGCAATTTTTGCGACAGCAGCGGCGCTGTATGATTCGGCTGGAAGAATAGTCGGCGCAATCTCATCAGTGCGAGATGTGAACGAGACTAAGTTGACCGAGCGAATGCTGAGGGAATCTCAGGCGCACCTCGTGAACATCATCAGCCTCTTACCCGACCCTACTTTTGTAATAGATAGGGACGGCAAGGTGACCTTCTGGAACCGGGCGATGGAGGAACTTACCGGAGTTCGGGCTGAGGACATTGTCGGCAAGGGTGACTACGAATATGCGCGTGCCTTTTATGGCGAGACACGACCCATTCTGATCGACCTGGCGATGTATCCAGACCTGGACATCCCAGAGAGCTATGCCATCTTGGATAGAAAACTCGGGTTTATTTCGGCCGAAACATTTGCACCTACCCTTCCAGGTGGCGGGAGCTTCGTATACGGTACCGCCGCACCAATCTACGACATCAACGGGGAGATTGTAGGGTCGATCGAATCGGTTAGGGACATAACCGATCGCAAGAGGGCCGAAGACGAGGTGCGCGAGTCCCAGCGGCAACTCGAAGACATCATCAACTTTCTTCCAGATGCAACCTTCGTGATCAACAATGAAGGGAGGGTGACCTTCTGGAACAGGGCGGTCGAAGAGATGACCGGCGTAAGGGCCGAGGATATGATCGGCAAAGGCAACTACGAGTATGCGATTCCTTTCTACAACGAGAGGAGACCGGTACTTGGTGACTACGCACGCGGATCCGACGATGACATCCCGGAGAGCTACGCAATGATGCGAAAGGAGAAGGGTTTCCTTTCGGCCGAGACATTCGCCCATGCACTTTCAGACGAAGGTCGATTCGTTTATGCCGCCGCCGCACCAATCTACGACATCAACGGAGATATTGTAGGGTCGATCGAATCGGTTAGGGACATAACCGATCGCAAGAGGGCCGAGCAAGCCCTAATGGAAAGCGAAGTTAGATTCAGAACGATGATGGCAGAGTCACCCCTGGCGACGCAGGTATTTTCTCTAGACGGACTCTTGGTCGACGCAAATCGCTCATCCGAAGAACTTTTTGGTTACCGGATCGTAAATGCTATCGGTAAATACAACGTTTTTGAAGATGAGCAAGTCAAAAATTCCGGGGCCGTTGAACTGATCCGTCGTGTGTGCAGCGGTGAAATTGTGCCCGAGATGGAGCTCAAGTTCAATCCGGCGATTAGCTTTGGCGGTTACGCGAGGACGGTTTGGTTGAGGTGTCGTTTCTATCTACTCCATAACCTCAATGGGCTTGCCGATAATTTCGTTGTTCTTTTTGAGGACATTACCGAGCTCAAGCGCTACCAGCAGAATCTTGAAGAGATGATCGAAGAGCGCACCGCCGAACTCTCTCAGGCCAAGGTCGACGCCGAAGCGGCCACTCGAGCGAAGAGCGACTTCTTGGCGAACATGAGCCACGAGATTCGCACGCCAATGAATGCCATATTGGGTTTTGCTGGACTTGCACTTAAGACCGACCTCTCGGTCAAGCAGAGGGACTATGTGTCAAAAATAGATACCTCGGCGAAGACTTTGTTGGGTCTCATAAATGACATCTTGGACTTTTCCAAGATAGAGGCGGGAAAGCTGGACATCGAGTCGACGGAGTTTCGTCTTGACGAAGTGATGAACAACGTTGCGGGAATGTTGGCGGGTCAAGCCTCAAAGAAGGGGATAGAATTTCTCAATTCGCTTGCACCTGACGTGCCAACTGCCCTGATCGGTGATCCTCTACGCCTCGGCCAGGTTCTCTTGAACCTATCCAACAATGCTGTAAAATTCACAGATAAGGGCCACGTCTTGCTCAGAGCAGAGACGATACGCTCGGACGCCAATCACTGTCTAATCCGCTTCAATATCCAAGATACCGGGATCGGTATGACTCCTGAGCAGGTTGGTAAGCTCTTTGCCGCCTTTACCCAAGCGGACGCTTCGACAACCAGAAAGTATGGCGGTACCGGGTTAGGGCTGACAATTTCTCAGCGGTTGGTTGAACTTATGGGTGGAAGCATCACCGTCAGTAGTTCGCCCGGAGAAGGC
>JAKBHQ010000400.1 GCA_021836665.1 Thermoplasmata archaeon | reverse complement strand
CGCGACTAAGACCTCTCACCTTGGACACCCCAAAGCAGATGCTCTCGGTTGTGGGAATGACGATGCTCGAAAGGGTCCTTGACCACCTCTACGCACACGGCATCGACGAGGTAGTCCTTTCGCTCGGCTATCGGCCCGACGTTTTCCTAAACGCCTATCCAGACGGCATCGCAAGGGGCGTAAAGATGAAGTATGCAGTCGAGTCCTCTCCTTTAGACACTGCTGGAGCGATCAGATTTGCCGTCGATGAGGCGGGCTTTCATGAGACGGTAGTCGTAGTGAATGGGGATGTGCTATCGGACATCGACATTACGGAGCTGGTGGAGTTCCACAGGTCGAAGTCAGCCGAAGCCACCATTTCGCTGGTGCCGGTGGATAACCCGAGCGCTTTTGGCGTCGTGCCTTGCGATTTAGATGGTCGGGTGATGGCATTCATAGAAAAGCCACCACGCGATCAGGCTCCGACGAACATGATCAACGCAGGCGTATACGTTCTAGAGCCTAGTGCAATTGCCAGGGTCACACCAGGCGAACAGGTCTCCATTGAACGCTGGCTCTTCCCTAAGCTGGTCGAGGCGAAGTCGCTCTACGCAAAGCCCTCCGACGCATACTGGATTGACGCCGGGACCCCAGAGAGCCTTCTCAGGGCCTCTATGGATATCCTCTATGGAAAGCGAGTGGACACCGGGCGATCCGGGGCGGTCGCTACCGTTGATTCGTCGTCCAACGCAGAGTTCGGCGATTCCCTAGCTACTTGGTGCTTCATCGCCGAAGGATCCGTCGTCGCCGAGTCCGCAGTGTTGAGGTCCAGTGTGGTGGAAAAGGGTGCCACCATATTTGCCGACTGCATCATCAGTTCTTCTGTGATCATGGCAGGGGCACACATCGGCGCCGGCAGTGTCATCGAGGACTCGATCATCGGGAAGGACGTCATCGTCCCAGAGGGTGCAATGGTCCTCGGGGGCTCTGTGGTAGCCCGTTTCGCCGAGCTTGAGCCCGGGTGTCGAATAGTGGGCGAGAGGGTGCCGGCGTGAAGGCTGCCAATAGGGTCGTAGTCACGGGCGGTGCGGGATTTATCGGATCCAACCTGGTGGATCGGCTTCTTGCTGAAGGATATGCCGTCGACGTGGTTGACGATCTGTCCACGGGGTCACTCCTCAACCTTCACGAAGCCCGAACCCAAGGCGAGGGTAAGTTCTCTTTTTTCCAAGCTTCGGTGAATGGTGACGAATTTCAAGAGATCATCTCTGTCAGGCAGCCGAAGTACATCTTCCATCTCGCCGCTCAGGCCGATGTGAGAAAGTCCATGGCGGATCCGGTTTACGACGCCGAAGTTAACCTCCTGGGGTCGATTCGTGTCTTAGACGCAGCGAGGTGCAACTCGGTGCAAAAGGTGATTTACGCTGCCTCCGGGGGAACCCTATACGGAGAACTGCCACCGGGGAGGGACTGTTTCGTAGAGAAGGATCGGGGGGAGTTGCCCGACTCCTTCTACGGGTTATCCAAGGCACTGGTTTTGGACTACCTCGACGGATACCGAAAGGTATTCGACTTGGAGTACAGCGCATTGGCCCTTGGAAATGTCTACGGTCCGAGGCAGGACCCAAATGGCGAGGCCGGCGTGGTGTCGATATTCTTCTCCAAGATGCGTCAGGGTCAACCTACGACGATATTTGGCGATGGGATGCAGACTAGGGACTTTGTCTTTGTCGACGACGTGGTGGATGCCTTCGTCCGAGCGTTGGACTCAGGCGGAGGTCTAGTTATGAACATCGGTTCGAACGTAGCGACTTCTGTATTGACCCTCCATAAGTTGCAGAGCGAACTCTCTAACTACCACCAAGGGCCATTGTTTTCTCCGGCAAGAGGTGGGGAATTGATGCATTCGAGGTTGGACAATACCCTAGCGAGGGTGCACCTCGGGTGGCAGCCCTGGACGCCCCTTGAAGATGGGCTGAAAAGGACCCTCGCCTACTTCAAGGCGACCCTGGGCTAGCTCACCGAAAGAGGTCCTGTTCGGGACTGCGAATGATCTCAGCGGCTCTTTTCCCTTCGGTGATCCAGCCCGAATCGACCCCCCTGACTACCGCTACCGGGATCGCTGTCGCCTTCTTTTTTACGAGGTCAGCCGCCGAGGCGATCTCATCGGCGACACACACTTCGGTTGCGACGAGGGTCCTCCCACCGGCATCCTTGGTCCCCTTCAGATTCACGATCACCTCGAGGCCAGCGGAGCCGATTGCCACGTCGGTTACTCCGTTGCGCCACGCCCGTCCAAATGTATCTGAGACGATAACTGCAATATCTACCCCGGTCAGTGCCTTTACCCGTCGCCTGATCCACTGTGCCGACCGGTCGGGGTCTATTGGCAGGAGGGAGATCTCCCCATCGAGGTTATTGGACCTATCTACCCCGGAATTAGCACAGATGAGACCGTGGTGGGTCTCGGTGATCAGCAGGTGGCCCCTCTGCCGGAGGATCCGCTTTGCTTCGGAAAGCACCGCCGCTTCATAGGCCGCCTCGTCGTCTTGACCGGCTAAGACTATTCGACCCTCGGCTTTGGAGACGACCTTCTGCGTGACGACGGCTATGTCGTTCTGCTCAAAAGCGAAGTTGTTGACCATTTCCAAAGCGACGTCGTCCCCGGGCCTTATCTCGCCAATCCCGATGATCGGGAGGATCTCAATTTTTTGCATCACTCGCCTAATTGTCTGTGCGATGACCCAGGCGTTGCCCTGGCATTCGAAGACGGAGCTAGTTAACAGCCCCGGCCTTAGCGAAATCGACCGTCGCCTCCGCTAGGGCCTCTTCCTTTGCCCTCGTGGTCATCATGGTACCTGTCAGAAGTACTCTATAGCCGAGTGACTCGAGTTCGCTTTTAGCTTCGGAATCTCTATGGTCGATGACAATCCCGGAGGCGAAGTCCTCATAGATGCGGGCCACAGAGACGAGGGAGGCGTCACCAAAGAGGTCTCTGAGGTTTGACTCGGCGGGCCCCTTTATCGCCTTTCCCCCGACAATGGGGGATACGAATACCGTAGATGAGCGCCTCTTTATTACCGCTTTTGCGATTTCGTCGATCGCTAATATCGGTTTGATCGAAAGTATCGGGTTGGAGGGGGCGATTATGATCACCTCGGCCTCGGCTATAGAATCTAAAACCCGAGGTGCCGCAGTGGCCGTCTCCGCCCCACGATAATTGACCTCTAGGATTCTCTCCTGGTGTCTCTGTTTGACGAAGTACTCCTGAAAGCTCACCTCCCTGGTAGTACCGCCGCTGGATAGAAGAATGCGAGTCCTGACGGGATCGTTCGACATGGGCAAGATCTCTATCCCGACATTGCGTTTCGAGGCTATTTCGGCGGTAACTTCACTGAGGGTCGCTTTTTCATTCAGTCGGTCAGTTCTGTAGAGGTGTGTCGCGAGGTCTCTATCTCCGAGGGAAAACCAGCTTTCGCCCCCAAGCGCGGTCAGCTCTTGCATTGCTACAAATGTCTCGTCCTTCACCCCCCAACCGAGGGAGTCATTAGAGAGGCCGGCGAGTGTATAGGTGACCGTGTCGATGTCCGGCGAAACCGCAAGGGAGTGGAATCGGTCGTCGTCGCCGGTATTTACTATCGCAACAATCTGTTGGTCTAAATTGGAGCCCCTCAGGCCCCTAAGGAACTTGGCGGCACCAACTCCACCGGAGAGTACGCATATCATCCTTAGAGATTAACTTAGCGTGGACGAATTAGGGCTGGTAGGATATCCTCTCCATCTGGCAGAGTTGGAGGAATGGTGAAGGTAGCGCTCGAGGCGACGGCACTACTCGGCGAAAAGAGTGGTGTCGGCCAATTCGTGATGGGTGCCGTATCCGCTCTGAATTCCCTGCCTGGGGTCGAACTGTCTGCATTCGCAGTTACCTGGCGTCGCAGGGGAGAACTGGCACAGCGGCTTCCAAGTGGGGTTCGCCCAAGTGGTCTGCCGATGCCGGCACGCCCATTGAATCGCATGTGGAGCTCATTTGAGTTCCCCCCGGTGGAGCTATTTCTTGGTAGAGTCGACATCGTGCACGGGACTAACTTCGTGGTCCCTCCTGCGATCCTCGCCAACAGGGTAGTTACCGTCCACGATTTGACCCCATTGAGGTTTCCAGAGTTCTGTCGGGCAGAAGTACTAGTCTTTCCTCGCCTAGTCAAGAGGGCTATGGACAGGGGGGCGATCGTACATACTCCATCGGAATTCGTCCGAAGGGAGGTCATCGAACTCCTCGGTGGAGATCCAGACCGAGTAGTTGCGGTAGCACACGGTATAGGCGAAGTGTCAGAAGACGCCCTGCCGATGCAACTAACCGGCCCACATCCACGATACCTCTTAGCCCTCGGCACGATAGAACCACGCAAGGACTACATCACCCTACTGAGGGCCTTCGACAGAGTGGCCGAGTCGGAACCGGACCTACGGCTGGTAATTGCTGGTGGCCGAGGTTGGGGATTCGATGAGTTCAAAGCTGAACTCGAAAGGACCAAAAACCGGGCACGGGTAGATTATGTCGGCTACGTGGATGACCGCCGAAGGATCGAGTTGCTAAGAGGCGCTTCGGTCTTTGTCTACCCGTCCATCTATGAAGGGTTTGGTTTCCCCCCTCTGGAGGCGATGGCCTGCCAGACCCCCGTCGTTACCACGAGGGCGGGTGCCATAGAGGAGGTGGTTGGTGATGCCGC
>JAKBHQ010000213.1 GCA_021836665.1 Thermoplasmata archaeon | reverse complement strand
CGTCGGTGCCACCGCCTACCCGAGGATCATAGATATCGACCCGATTAGGGAGATCGCAGACGAGGTAGGCGCTTATGTAATGTTCGACGCCGCACACGTCGCCGGACTAATTGCCGGAGGGGTTTATCCGAATCCTTTAGTCGGGTCAAATGGTCCCGGATGCGACCTGATGACCTTTACGACACACAAGACTTTGCGTGGCCCTAGGGGTGCAGCGGTCGTCACAAATTCTCCAGAAATCGCTACTAAGGTCGACAAAGCAATCTTTCCGGGGCTCCAGGGCGGACCCCTTGAGAATGCAATTGCCGCAAAGGCGGTAGCTTTCAAAGAGGCGCTAGATCCGAGTTTTCGGGTCTATGCACGCTCGGTAGTGGAGAACGCAAAGGCTTTGGCTGACTCGTTGGTGGCCGAAGGATTTAGGCTCGTATCCGGCGGTACCGATACCCACCTCATCCTGTGCGACCTTCGCAACTTTGACGCTGAGCTATCTGGCAAAGAAGCCCAGGAAGTTTTGGACTCAGCGGGGATTACTTGCAACCGCAACCAAATTCCCTTCGACCCGCGCTCTCCGTTTGTCACATCTGGGCTGCGCTTTGGGACCCCAGCCATGACGACTTGTGGTATGGGGGTATCGGAGATGGAGACCGTTGGCTCGTTAATCGCCAGGTCGCTTCGGGATAGAAAGGATCAGGGGGCAATTCAGGCCATCCGGGATGAGGTAGGCCACCTCTGCTCGAAGTTTCCACCTCCGCTTGAGAGGCGACAGGAAGCCTAGTGTTGCCATACGTAGTCGTGGTGGCGGTCGCAGCCGCCATCACCTATGGTGCAACCTTTGTTGTGCGCCGGTTTGCAACCGAACTTGGAGCGGTTGTCGAGCCGGGGGGGAGGAAGATCCATAAGGTAACGACGCCTACCCTCGGTGGACTAGCGATGGTGGGCGGCTTTTTGGTTGCGATGCTCGTAGCTTCGCAACTCCCATACTTTAGAGTTGTCTTTCACGGCTCTTCGGAACCGATTGGGATCGTGCTCGCTGCCGTTGTAATGGCGGGGGTTGGACTACTCGACGACCTTTTGGACGTTTCTGCACCGGCTAAAGTTGCTGGTCAGGTTCTCGCCTCTTCGGTGCTCTGGGTCTTTGGCGTTACCATGTTCTGGTTTAAGGTACCCTTCGCCGGCGTAGTCATCTTGTCGCCGAGCCTGACACCCCTGCTGACCGCAATCTGGGTGGTGGCTATGGCCAACTCGATCAACTTGATCGATGGATTAGACGGACTGGCGGCGGGTGTCGTAGCGATCGCCTCCCTCTCTTTCGGGATCTATTCGATCAAACTGGAAAACCTTGGACAGTTGCCAACGTCATCTTTAGGACCGCTGGTTGCGCTCATCGCATTAGGCGTCTGTCTGGGGTTTCTCCCGCATAACTTCAATCCCGCAAAGATATTTATGGGTGACACCGGAGCGATGTTCTTGGGGATACTGATGGCGGCTTCAACGTCGGTAGTAGGTGGCCGAACATCCGATGTCAGCGGTGAAACCTTCTTTTTCTTTGCCCCACTCTTTATTCCGTTTGTAATCTTGGGCGTACCGATGTTTGATATGGTCTTTGCTATCATCAGACGCACCGCTCGAAGAACCGGGGTGTCGTCCCCAGACAAAGAGCACCTTCACCATCGCCTTTACGAGATGGGACACGGGCCAAGGAGATCGGTTTTAATCCTCTGGGCTTGGACCGTGGTGCTTTCGGGGTTTGCACTCACCCCGACCTTTGTCAATCACGGCAATGCAGAGATTCCGGTCTTCATCCTCGCCGCATTGGTACTTTTGTATACCCTCTTCCACCCCACGGTGAGGCGGAGAAGCATAGAAGCCATCAGGCACAAGGGACTTAGCCAGTTTTCGCGGAACGAAAGCACAAAGCGGGTCCACGCAAAAAGATCGGGAGGCTAGAGTTTTCGATCTCGCCACGGGAGCCAAAACGGCCCGAGGAGGCGCTGTTAAAGGACGAGCTATGCGGACTCACTTTGCGATATCTCCGTAGCTCTTGTAACCTAGCATTCGTTAATTATTCATATACTGAGAGAGCCAAGAGTTGACTAAGAGGGAGCGAAGTGACCAAACCTAGGCGGTCGGTCGCCGGTATGCTCATAAAGCCGACTGGACGAGATGGTAGTGAAAACGCAGTCGCCGGGGCAGTTACCGGCGTTACTGACGGGATCGCATCGGCCGTCGAGATACTCGGCGTACCCTTCATTCTCCTTGGTATCGGCTACTACCTATCCTCGCATTTTCATTCTCCTTGGTATGTGATCATCCTCGGGGCGCTCGGAATCATAGGTACAGCGATCAAGTACTACTATGTCTTTGTCGACCTCTCTTCAAAAGCTGAATTTCCAGCTAGAAAAAAAGAAGACATTCCTCCAGGGGCAGGGATCGGCGGCCTGTTAGGCGGAGATCTGACCGTGCCAGAAAATATTGAAGGATCGGCAAAGCTTTTGGGCAAAGATCAAGGGGATGAGTAGGTGTTTAACCTGACCGAATCGCAAAGTCCACCCATCGGTGACGGACCAGAAGCTACCCTTGCAAAGGGGATGGCCATAGCGGCTGTTGTATTAGGGCCGATACTTGTGGCACTCTCCTACTACCTTTGGGGAAATAATGGCCTGTATTCGTCGCTATATGCATTGGTGTTAGTTGTTATCAATTTTATAGTTGCGGCGAGAGCGCTTGTCTGGGGCGGTAGGATCTCTCCGGTCGCACTCATGGCGGCCGCTATGGGTAGCTTTTTCTTCGATTTGTTACTGCTAACCGTCGCGGTCATACCGGTTGCTACGGCCAGCTGGATGAGTTTGAAAGCATTGGGGATGACGTTGATTGCTGCCCACGTAGCGGCGGTTTCATGGGAGGCTCGACGAGTGACTGCCTATATGGCGTATTCGGGCATTAAGCCAAAGTCTGGAAGGGAGTGACGATGTCGATTTTAGGCGCAGTCAATTTCCCGCCGATCGGCGAGGTCCTTAACTGGAAGCCATTTTTTCTCGGTGGGAGTGCTTTAGCCTTCAACAAGGTTACTTTGACGGCGGTTTTGGCTACTGCTATTACCTTTTTGCTCTTCTACGCAGCTGGGAAGAAAAAGGCACTCGTTCCAACTGGAGTACAGAACGTTGTCGAAGCTGGTGTCGACTTCATTACCAACTCGATCGTCCTGGACATAATGGGACCCGATGGCCTCGTCTGGCTCCCCTATCTTTGCGGGCTCTTCTTCTTTATTCTGATCAATAACCTCTTCGAGGTAGTGCCGGTCTTTCAGATGCCGTCGACGGCGAGGATGGGTGTCACCCTTCCGCTGGCGATCACCGTTTGGGTAACCTTCATCGTGGTTGGTATCAAAAAGCAGGGATTTGCTAGTTACTTCAAGCACAGCGTCGTTCCGTCAGGCGTCCCCGGGGCGTTATTGATCCTCCTTGTTCCGCTGGAGATCCTTTCGACCTTTTTGGTGCGTCCATTTGCTCTCGCAATCCGGCTCTTTGGCAATATGCTCGCCGGCCACCTTCTATTAATTACCTTTGCGGCCCTGTCTGAGGCGATGTTTGCAAAGAGTATTTCGCTTGTGCTGCTACCGTTGCCATTTGCAATGCTTACCGTGCTTACCGGTTATGAGATCTTTGTTAGTGCTCTGCAAGCATTCATCTTTACGATTCTCACAGCGGTATACATAGGTGAATCGATGGCTGGCAGTCACTAAGAATTTTAATCAGCGTAGGTTAGCGGCCTTTGGGACGAGAACCGAGTTCACTAGTTCGCTGGATCCAAGTACGGCATTAGTCCGTTCGAGGGTTCAGGGGTGCCCAAGGGCCATGCAGGGATGCGTTGTCTAAGGGTTGGAAGAAGGTCCAGCTACAAGGGGTCGATTACGGCTTTTGGACTAAGTTAGATGATCTGTAGGAGGAATCTGGGTGTTCCACTCGATATTGGCAATCGTGGCAGTTGCCAACCCCGACCTGAGGAAGGGTCTTGCCGAGCTTGGTGCTGGCTTGGCCTACGGCCTAGCCGCTTTGGGACCGGGCGTTGGAATCGGTATAGTTTTTGGTCAAGCGATTCAAGCTATCGCTAGGCAGCCTGAGACGGCTGGACCAGTTAGAGCACTTGCTTTCTTGGGCTTCGCCCTTGCAGAAGCACTCGCTCTGATCGGCTTCGTCGTTTTCATTCTCTTGAAGTACACCGGCTAGATGGTTAGCATCCTTCTCGCAGCTTCTCAGTCTTCTAACCCGATCCTCCCGGCTTCTGGAGAGATTATCTGGTCGGTTCTATCGTTCTTTGTGCTGATGGCCATCTTGGCTAAGGTGGCGTTTCCGCCTATCTCCAAGATGCTCAAGGATAGGTCCGAGAAGATCAGGGGAGACATTGAGGCGGCCGAGCAGGCTCGCAATGAAGCCGAGCTCGACAGAGCGAAGGCCGAAGCGCAACTTGGTGAAGCACGTCATGAGAGCACTCGCTTGATTGACGAGGCACGCAAGACCGCCGAGGTGATTAAGGCTGATCTGGTTAAAAGAGCCGAGGCCGAAGTCGTGGAGATGCGCCAAAGAGCAGAAGAGGCCCTCGACGCCGAGCGACAGAGGCTGGTTTTCGAGCTTCGGGGCGACATCGCTGATCTCGCACTCGACCTTGCGGAGAAGATTCTCCAAGAGCAGCTCGATAGGTCATCCTTTGATCCGTTGATTGCATCCTTCTTGGCTGAATCGGAGGCTTC
>JAKBHQ010000371.1 GCA_021836665.1 Thermoplasmata archaeon | reverse complement strand
GTTCGTGACCTCGCCGAGGACAGCGCAGCCCGCCATCAGGTGAGCGTCGGTGCCATCGACGGCTGCGCCTTGGTGCTCATCGTGGAGGGAATCTGGTGGGAGATAATCGCTCCTGGCGTGGCGATCTGCTCGGTATCTGCGGCAGCCGATGCTGAAAGCGCCAAAGCCGTCCTCAATGAGGTGTTCGAGTCCTATCTCGGTGCCTGAGTAATGGCCTCGCTCCTGATCCTGTAAACGTTGCCGAGGGGGCGGTGGAGGTGTCACGCGGCCCAGATGTGTACCCTGTGACTCCCAAGAGACTTCGGGCTCGCACGTTGCGATTGTGCCAGCGTGGTAGGAATCCTTATCAAACCGTCAGGGCCGACGATCCCAACTTCGAACTCCAAAGCCCGAATAGGTCTCCTCTATCGGCAACCGCCGACACCATTGTCCACCAAATGGATGACACAGACTACAATTCCCCATGAGAAGCCCTCAACTCCTTGGTAACCGGTATCAAGGCTGACAATACCACGGCGCAAGAGAGTAAAGACCAAAGACCATCTCGATACTCCTGAACTGCCCAGATACAGCCGCGAGATCAGCTTTCAAACCGCGTTCCTCCGCCGAAGCGACCCATGACGCAACTGACCTGAGCGGTCAGAAAATCTACCTTCCGCTAACCCTGGCGCTCTCTCATGACGCCTGCCAAACATCCTAGTAGCAGATAGACTTTCGCTAATATCACAAAATACTGGAAAATCTTCGCCACAATGTGTTAGGTTCCCCAATGTATCAGACGACAACTCTGGTACCGACGAATGCCACAAGGGGGTAATGATGAAGGTAAGAAACATCGTACGTGGAGGGGCTGCTATGGCTGCTAGTCTCGCAATGGTAGGTCTGGGAACCGGATCATCCTTGACGGCCAGCACAGCACCGGGTCAGCGATCAACAACTCGCGTCGAAAATGTAAATCCAGCATCAGGGTTCTGGAGCCCAACTCCTCCCACCCCTGCAGGTAGGGCACCAGCGAATGCGGTGAAGATTTCAATTCCCAGGATCCGCCCTGCCTACTACAACGATCTCGGGTGTGCTGGGATCCCTGAGGGTTCCGAGGGTTCGCCATATTGGTACTGCCGCGCATCAAACTATAGCCAAGCCTTAGGAAGGGTTATTGTCGTTCGCGTGGGTGCCTGGGATAATACTGACTACCCCGGTCTCCAGTTCGGCTGGGCAAAAGCCTTTTACTACCATAAGCTGGACTTGCAACCAATCTTGGATGGGATCGGTATTGGTTCAGAAGATCCGAACGATGCTGGTGTTCTCAGGGACTATCATTACAACGCTGACGGCAATGAGAATCTCCAGGTGCGTATCGTAACGTCGACGCAAAACAGCGTTGGTAGCTACTCGATGCACAACACGGGCCCAGTCGGCGTAATCACGGCGTACTGCGCTGGACCCGACTATCCGACGAATCCGACTAAGTACTACTATCCTGATTGTCCCTCTTGGGTCAATACATCTCTATAGAATGGAGCTCTCTGATGCCCTGGAGTGGAACACCACCCTCTCATTTTATTGACCATAGGGAGCCCTGCACTTTTCGGTCCAGCAAAGTTCACACCGCAGAGGTGCTATACCAGGGGAACGAAGGCTACTACGAGGACATCGCATGCACTTTGAAACTGGCGCTCTTTGGGGGATTTACCCGTAGCTTCGCTATCTATGATGTCGGCTTCTTTTCAACGTTCATGCTCGACAACCCTGTTCCCCTTAACCCAGAGGATACGACGCATGTTTTTGTTGATCCAGGATCAACTGGCCATGTCCCGAGTACTTGGTGTCTTGCCTTCATCTCCTACACTACCGTGGCCCATCTTCGTGCAGGTCGAGAGATTCTCCGGGCATTGGGTGTCGCGGCCCAGGATGAGTTCGGATTCCCGTACTGGGGCGATATCCCGATACAGCCCCAGGATCATCAATCGCATGGCGTGTACCAAAGTCCCGGTGGGGCTAACGGATACTTGCCTGAAGGGGTGCAGAGTCGTGTTCTCAAGCTCTATCTCGAAGAACCCCCCGACTTAATCCTCAGTCTGGTCTTTGACGGCTGGCCGACCTACCAGAAAAAGGTGGATCAGCTCACCTGGCTCTGTTTGGGACCACCAGAACCATCCATGTCAGGGCTCCAGCCACTCCATCTTTACTTGAGTGACGAGGAGCCCCACGGCCGCGACATCGCTGATGAGCTTCCCCAACTCCCACTGATCCCAGGCACCCAAGAAAGACTCTCTTCGCTATGGCTCCTGGGCGAGTATCGTGCTCGGGATCTTGGCGCCTACGCCTTCTTCTGCGATCCAGAGTCCCGAACGAATGATCGTTGGGTCAGCTGGCATCCTAACGAAGATGCCAGCCTCGCCGAAATCCTCGAAGCCACTACCACTGCCGACCTACCGGCTGGAACTATGGCCTGTTTTGAGCGCAGCGAACCCTAAACCCGACGGTTGGTCTCATCTCATGAACCTCCTGGCGTAGGCGCTTTCGCTGATAACATCAGCGAGTAAGGTTACCCGTGACGGATCTGTCAGAGTCCAAGGGATGTGGCTCTCCTGGAGGGACCTGTGATCAGGGGTTCCTCCGTCAATGAGCCGTTGATCCTCTTGTAGATACCCCGCGATTCTTTGCATAATCCACCATCCGAGGCCTTTTGGGGTGTAAGTCTGTTAGGCTGACACTAACAGACTGGAGGTGGCATTATGTCGCGCTTGGCCAAACGAAAAGCTCCGAGGATATTGCCCGGTTCGCTCATCACGCTACGACGAAAGTGCGGCAAGCCGAGCTGCCGGTGTGGTGCGGGTGACCCCCACGAGAGTCCTGCGCTCTCCTATAGCGTCGCAGGTCGAACCAAGATGCTCACCTTGCGTCCCGAGGAGGTCGAAGAGGTGGCCCAGGCGGTGGCCCGCTACCGAAAGAGCGTCAACGATCTCGCAGCCGAGGCCCAGGTCGAGCTGGACGAGCTCGTCGCCCGGGTGCGGGCCAGCAGAGCGAGCGATCGACGGTGAACGGGACAGTTGGGATCCTGGGTGATGCGAATTTCTGCTCGTCGCGCGAGCACTTCGAGTCGGTTGTCGATTTCTTGGACGGAGAGGAGGCCTTCGTATTGGACCACGGTTCCCTCGAAGCCCGGCTCGAGGTGTCGAGCCGTGAGCTGTTTCGCCGGTTGTTCCAGGACCACCTCGATCTGCGGGCACAGCGCGAGGCCCGTATCGAAGGTGTTGTCGACTCCGCGGGGACTCCACGGGACAGCATCGAGGTTGGACACCACCGAGCCCTTTGCACCGTCTTTGGCGAGGTACGTGTCAGACGGTTCGCCTACCGCCAGCGCGGCGAGGAGAACCTTCATCTAGTCGACGCCTCGTTGAACCTGCCCGAAGAGAAGCACTCGCATGGCCTCAGGCGATGGTCGGCGATCGAGGCGTCACGTGGCTCCTATGACGAGGCAACCGCCGCGATTGAGCGAAAGGTCGGCAAGCGCCAGGTGGAGTCCTTGGCCGAACGTGGCGCCTCAGACGTCGACGCCTTCTATGCCGAGCGCTCAGTACCCGAGTGCGCTCCCGGTGACGTCCTAGTGTCCCTAGTCTGAAGTTTGCTCAGAAACACTAGGACCCAGATATTTCTGCATAGAAGCGAAGATTTCGTCGGCGCTCTTGGTCCAGATGAAAGGCTTGGGGTTCTTGTTCCAGGCCTCGGCCCACTCGGTAATTCCTTCATTGAGTTCGGTCACACTGTGATGAACACTGCGCTGTAGGTACTTGGTGGTGAGGGCTGAGAACCATCTTTCTACCTGGTTCATCCAGGACGAGTACGTCGGCGTGAAGTGGAACTCAAAGCGAGGGTGGGCGAGGAGCCACATGCGCACCGATTCAGTCTTATGGGCTGCGTAGTTGTCAAGGACGACATGAACGCCCAGCTCCTTGGGTACGTTCTTGTCGATGATCTCTAGGAATTCGATGAACTCTATGGCCCTATGGGCGTTGGTCATCTTGGTGATGACCTTGCCAGAGGCTACGTTGAGGGCGGCATAGAGATTACTGATACCGTTGCGCTTGTACTCAGTCGTTTGACGCAGGGGAACCCCTGGCACCATCGGACGTATGGGTTGGGTGCGATCAAGGGCCTGTACTTGGGTCTTCTCATCAACACAGAGGACGATGGCCGCCTCTGGAGGGTTCAAGTAGATCCCAGCAACGTCTTAAGACCTTTTCGGTGAACTCTGGATCATTCGACACAGTGAAGCTCTCAACCATGTGAGGCTTTAGGCCAAAGGTTCGCCATATCCTCCCCACCGTGGAGGGCGGCTGCCATGGTGTTGGTGGACCAATGGGTTGATGAATCCGGTGGCTCGGTCATCGTAGTGAGTCTGATGATCTCGGTGATCTTGTCATCCCCATGGGTCCTTGGGGTCCCAGGTCGTGGTGCATCGGCGAGTGTCCCTACCCCATAGAGGGCGAATCTCTTGATCCACTTTTGCACCGTGAAGGTAGAGATATCCAGTTCATCGGCGATATCGCAAAGCCTGACGTGTTCGTTGGCCAAGAGGGCGATCTTTGCTCGCGTCACCTGAGCTGCTGGTGCATTACGTTTGGCGATAAAGGAAGTGAGGAACTCTTTATCCTCATCGCTCAGGGTGACGACATACGTTGGTTTGCGTCCAGTACGCTTCTTGGTCCCTTCGGAATCTCTCGCTCTCGATATCTGCTTGGCCATTGTCATTGCCTCTTCCTCCAA
>JAKBHQ010000143.1 GCA_021836665.1 Thermoplasmata archaeon | reverse complement strand
TTTCATCAGAGGCGTCGTGCAGACATTAGACGGCTGATTGTTGGTAATTTTACATATCGTCGCCGTGATCATTGATGCCGTCTGGTCGATGCCCTGGGCTGGGAGGGTATTGGGGTTCGACAGAGCACCAGCAATCGAATCCCAGGTCAGCCCACTGAGAATCTGGGGAGAATAAGATGCACCCGCTATCCAGTATTTATTTCCAAAGTCGATAAATGGAATACTCTGGGCACTCGACCCGCTAGTCGCAGACGAAAGTGCATTTAATGCTGCTTGCTGGGACTTGTTCGGAGTTTGCAAAGTGGGGTAATTCCCATTGACCATCTTATTGGTCGTCGTCTCGACCGACTGGAAATCGATGTATTGGCTTTGGTACTTAGACTTATAAAAGGAGAATGTGTTGGTATTCGGATAGACATCGGAGCTTGAGGAGTGGGTGAGATTCAGGTGAGTGAAGGTACCAAACTTCGACAACGCCTCCACCAAGGGCCAACGCATCGCCGCACAGAATGGGCAGTACTCAGCGCCGATATAGAGTAGCTCCGGCTTACCGTTGGATACCAATGGAGACACGCCATTCACCGCCGTTGCTGGCTTTATGAGCTTTGAGTTGTAACCGATCTGATTGATTACAGATTGAGGAACGTCCGCTACGGCTTGAACCAGGCTCGCTGGAGCGGGTGTAGTTTGTGCCGAGGAGTTCGCCGACGTAGAGGAGCCACTGGAACTCTTACCCAGAATGAAAAAGGCCCCGACTATCAAGACCAAGACCACTACCACCCCGACAACGATCACTGCTCCGTTCAAACGTGACCCCCTTGCGGGCGCCTTTCGGTTGGCACCCGATGGACGCCTTTGAGAGGACTTGGATTGCGTCGAACTCAAGTTACCCAACCTTCCTAAAATTTTTCAAGGTATTTGAAAAAAATCTGCCTCAGAACATTAACATCAGGGCAATCTGAGCCGATGCTGAGACTATGGAAAAGTATCGCATAAATTGCCGTTGATGCTATTAGCAGAACATCTTAATGGTCCAGGGCACTGCGTCGACATGGATACTGTTTGGTGGAGTTTGACTTTAAGTTCGTAAATGAGGTTAGCATCCTCTAAATTGGCTTAGCGGGGTGGCGATGGAGAGGGTCCAGACGAGAATTGAAGTTAGCAAGTGACTAGAGCGGCGGGAGAGCTGGACCCACGTACTGTAAGGATTGGTGGCTCAGAGGTACACTACGGTGACTCCCCTCCAGCCAATGGTACGGTACTACTGTTGTGCGGGATAGGGCTCACCTACCGCGCTTACCCAAAGCTGATTAGCAGGCTTAGGCAGGCCGGGTTCAGGGTCGTCTCACCGCACATTCCAGATCTGGCAAAAGTGGTCGACAGGGCCGACCTCGGTGTCAGCCTCAAGACGATCGGCGTGATTACTGCCAGATTTGCAGAGGCAGTCGAAGTCGAAGAACCCCTCTTCGCCATCGGTCACTCAATGGGTGGTGGAATAGCTTCCGAAATGATTGCGGACTGCCCAGAGGGTTTTTTCGGCATGATCCTGATCAACTCAATCGGTCCTTCAGATGATCGGGAAAAGACTCGGTCGACACTCGATTGGGCCCTGTCATTCCCGTCAGACTTGATGATGACCCGTGACATTTTAGGGACGGTCTCCTCAGTAACCGGAGACGTCTTCCGGGCCCTTGGGAGCGACTCTCAGCATTTGATGTCGCTAGCTAACGCAGCACAAAGGGCGGATATCTCCTTGGCTCTAAAAAGTGTAAGGGAAGCAAAGATACCGTCTTATGTCATCCATTCGGATAACGACCGGGTCATAAGGTTCAGGTCTTACAAGAAGACAGTCGAAATACTGGGATGCGATTCTGAAGTGGTACAGGGGGCCCATGGTTGGGTTCTCACCGACTCACGGACCATTGAATCTGCAATTATGCCAAAGCTCATTGAAATGCGCGAGGTCGCATACCACCAGCATGGTCCTTTTGGCTCCCTGCTAAAAGAGGATGTCGTCTAGGTCTAAGGTATCCCGCATACTCTTGGTGGAGGGTATCGTTAGCTGGCTCGACGATGAGGATCAGTCCAGTCAGAATAAATAGGACTCCGCTGCTCGACTTCTGCGAGCATTGGAGTCCTATAAAGCAAGATAATTTTTAAAACTCAGTTGGGCTACTAGCCAAACCGATGCAATTTAGCCACCGATCGGCCGTGGTTGCAAACAGATCAACCTTCGCTCTGGGGCAAGCCTGCAAACTCCTCAACCAACCGCTTAGCTTCGCTGTCGCGGTGTTGGATGGCGGGAGACTTCATAAAGTATGCCGAGGGACCCTCGAGCGGCCCGCCGATTCCGCGATCCAGTGCAATCTTCGCACACCTAAGGGCGTCGATTATTACACCTGCGGAGTTCGGCGAGTCCCAGACCTCCAGCTTTAGCTCCACGTTTAGTGGCACGTCGCCAAAATTGCGACCTTCAAGTCGGATGTAGGCCCACTTACGATCTTCCAACCATGGAACGTGATCCGAGGGGCCGATGTGCACGTTGGACTCTTCGATATGGTGGTCAATCTGCGAGGTAACTGACTGCGTCTTGGAGATCTTCTTTGATTCCAATCGCTCCCGCTCGAGCATATTTTTAAAGTCCATATTTCCGCCAACGTTCAGTTGGTACGTCCTATCGAGGACTAAGCCCCTATCTTCGAACAACCTTGCGAGCATTCGATGCACGATGGTAGCCCCGACCTGACTTTTGATATCATCTCCGACTATTGGAACGTTAGCGTCTGCAAACTTCTTCGCCCAGACCGGATCTGATGCAATAAACACCGGAATCGCATTTACGAAGGCGACATTGGCGTCGATAGCCGCTTGGGCGTAGAACTTTTGCGCCTGCTCTGAGCCGACCGGCAGGTAGGAGACCAGGACCTCAGCACCGGACTCCTTTAAAGCCTTTACCACGTCGACTGGTTCGGCAGGAGACTCATCTACTACCTGTCGATAATACTTTCCCAGACCGTCGAGGGTGGGTCCACGAAGGACCTCCACCCCAAGGTCACCCACCTCCTGGAACTTGATCGTATTATTCTTCGAAAGGTAGATTGCCTTGCCTAAATCCTGTCCGACCTTGGCGGCATCCACGTCAAAAGCACAGACGAAATCGATGTCGCCAACGTGATAGTCGCCGAGGACAACGTGCATTAATCCAGGTACTGATTCCGACGGATCGGCATTCCGGTAGTACTCGACACCTTGCACCAAGGAGCTCGAGCAGTTGCCGACTCCTGCGATAGCCACCTTTACCTTTGACATCTAATTATCTCCTTATTCCGTTAAATTGCTTGCCCTAAAATTGCTTGCCCTAAAATTGCTTGCCCTAAAATTGCTTGCCCTAAAACCTTGCGTTGGTTAGATTTCGAACGACTTTGCTCCGCCAGAGCTCATCCTCCAGTTAAAAGTCCCTTGTCAAAAGGCCTATCCAGCAAGTTCGACCTAGCCTGGAGATCTGCGGATTCCTCATTGGAAACGAGGTCGCTGAGCCAGGTCAGCTCGCTTTGAAGCCTGCTCTCCATCCCTTCGAGCGCCAAGTTCTCGAACTCTTCGCTGGTAGCTTTTCTGGTCTTTTTTATCTCAGTGAGTCGATCCTCCAAGAGATAGAGCCGCTTGGTAAGTAGCGCCGTCCGCTTGGTCTTTCTGATGAGAGTCGCCAGATACAAAGTGACCCAAAATATCTTGTCGTCTTCCACGTCGGCCCGTTCGAGGGACTCGGACAACCTCTGTCGTCCAGAATCTGTGACCCAGTAGACCTTACGTCCCCGGTTCTTCGGACCATCCACCTTGCTCTGATGATAGAGCGCAAGCTCTGCGCCGAGTGACCCCCCAACGGGGATGAGTGGAGCGATCTTCTCGCCGTCTGTGGTATCGAGATCACCACGGGATTCCAAGCGCTGTAACGCAGGATATAGCGATCCCCACGACGGCCTAAGTAAACTCCCAAACGCCTCAATTATCCTTTTGTGAAGTTCATAACCGTGCATCTTTTCGCGTGAGAGCAGCCCCAATATCACCAGATCTAATGGCTGCGTCACGTTTTCAGATTTCTTGGCCATCGGATACCCATCCACCTCGGCGAACTTTCCAACTCTACAAATAAGTCAGCTAAAGCTTAGCTCGATCTATCTAAACAATATATCGAAACGATATATTCCAAGACACAAAACGGCACCCACTCGGTCGCAGAAGTAACTTCGGGACTAACGGCACTGGTATCTCCACAAAAGTCCCATAGGCACCAGAGAAGCGACTCATGGGACTTAAAGCTGGTAGCTCAGTGGATCACACAGAGCCAGATCGTTTCTCTCACTCGCAGTCGGCGCCGAGCAATAAAGCTACGATAAATCCCGAGGCGACCAACACCGCTGTAGTTGTATTCGTTTTTGGCTACCCTGTTTTGATGTGGGAATGACCAACAGGGGATCGGCTTCAAACGAAACGGGCGAGAGCACCTCGGTAGAGCACGCCCTGTTGCGCCACCAAACCCTCGATGATTTCAGACGGGGGCGGCTTAGTAAAAAAGATATCTGCGACGCCTCTTCAGAACTACTTAGGGTAGCTAGGTCGCTGGGGGAACCCCTGGAGGAAAAGTGCCCAGTATGCGACGATCACCCATTGGTCGTCGTCTCCTTCGCTTTCGGCAAGGGACTACCCAAAGCGGGTCGAGGGATCTCCTCTCCTCAAGAACTCGCTCGGATGAGGGACTCACAGATGGAAATGGACCTC
>JAKBHQ010000179.1 GCA_021836665.1 Thermoplasmata archaeon | reverse complement strand
CTGGTCTCCGCTGAGTCGAGGGTGGATTCGTCGAGGATCCGAAGTGGAAAGCTCACCGATCCCGACTGGCAGAAGATCTCACACGCAATCGGACGTCTCTCGGAGACAAAGATCTACATCGACGACAACCCAGACCTGACGATCCTTGACATACGGTCTCGGGCAAGGAGGCTCAAAGCAAGGGAGGGCCTCTCGTTAGTGGTCATAGACTACCTCCAGCTGATGTCTGGTAGGAGGGGTGCGGAATCTCGACAGGTCGAGGTATCCGAAATTTCCAGGGGTCTAAAGATCCTCGCCCGCCAACTTGACGTTCCAGTAGTAGCCCTCTCGCAGCTTTCACGAAACTTAGAGGCCCGCCACGATCGGCGGCCTCAGTTGGCGGACCTGAGGGAGTCCGGTTGCGTAACCGCCGACACTGTGGTCACACTATCGGATAACACAACTCTGACCATAGCCCAGATGCTTCGAAACGGGTGGAAATCTCTGAAGGTCCTCGCCTTCGACGGTCAGGCAATAGTCCCCTGCGAGTTGACAAATGTCTTTGCAACCGGCGTCAAAGAGACCTACACCATCTCGACCAGGAGGGGTTTTACCATCCGGGCAACCGCTAACCATCCCTTTTACACCTTGGGTGGATGGAGCAGGCTTGACCAGCTGGAAAAGGGGGTTGACCTGGCGGTACTCGTCGATGAAAAAATCACCTGGGACCAAGTAGCGGAGATCATTCCCTCAGGAAAAGAGGTCTGTTACGACCTAACGGTGAGCGACGCTCACTGCTTCTTTGGCAACTCAATTCTGGTACACAACTCTCTCGAGCAAGACGCTGACATCGTAATGTTCATCTACCGGGACGAAGTCTATGCACCTGATTCAGTTGACCGCGGGACCGCCGAGGTGATTGTGGCAAAGCACAGAAATGGACCTACTGGGGTCGCTCGCCTGGCCTTCTTGAGCCACTGCACGCTTTTTACTTCACTTGCGAAAATTGACGGTCGCTAAGGCACTATAACTCGCCACAGGTAACAGGCTTTCGAAAAAAACGGTTACTTAGCGGGCTTGTAGTCGATAGAAGGTCTGCGCATTCTTATAGAGGATCAACTCCGCGTCTTCCCCGAAGTTGTCAGCTATCAAATTGAGGTCATCGATCGAGAACTTCCGCTTCGCCCTGGTCGAGGGTAAGTCGGTACCGGCCATAAGTGCATTCTGATCGGCCAAATGAATCTCCCTCATCGCCCCAAGGACGTCTAGATCGACTCGACCAAAACCGGTCGCCTTCACTTTAGCACCTGCGTCCACCAGTTCCAAGACACTGTCAAGAGCATCCGTGGACATCCCTAAATGGTCAATAGACACCATCGGCAAGGTCTTGATCAGGGATTTCAGCGATCGAAGTTCTTTTGGGTCTACATAGAGTTCGCTGTGCCACTTAAAGAGATCCCACACCTGATTTGCCATTTTCTCCAGCCGTGAGATCGACTCGGTCCCGGTTCTAAATAGATTGAACCGAACCGCACGAACTCCTACTTCATTTAGAAATATCAGCTCCTCCTCGTCGGCATCAGGTGGGATTTGAGCGACCCCTACGAAGTTGGGACCGAGCTTTTCAAGCGCATCCACGAGATAGCTCTGGTCGAATCCCTGAAACGAACCCGACACCACTACCCCGCCCAAAACTTCGATCGAAGCGGTACTTTTGAGATAATCCTCCACACTGAAAAAATCGGGTAGGTAACCTTGGTTCTGCACAAGTGGAAACCGAGGATCGATTATGTGCAGATGGGCGTCGAATAACTTGACCTTAATCTCATTCCCAAGGATCTCCACAAGGTGACAGAGTAGTCAGTCTCGATCGAGTCAACGCCGCTAGTCTCGCGGCGTCAAGTTGACTCCATTTCAGTTTTTGTAGTAGTCAGCAAACTGCTCCCTGAGAATATGCTTCTGCACCTTCCCCGTTGAGGTACGTGGCATTTCGTCCACAAAGACCACCGCCTTGGGGGCCTTGAAGCCGGAGAGTCGCTCCTTTAGTATCGCAATTAGCTCATCCTCTGTAAGGTCCGCTCCAGGCCGTTTTGTCACAACTGCAGTAATTGCCTCACCCCAATGTGCGTGGGGAAGGCCTATGACTACCACCTCCTGAACTCCATAAGCGGCGTCATAAATCGCCTTCTCAACCTCCACTGAAGCAACATTCTCCCCACCGGTCTTTATAACATCCTTCTTACGGTCTTCAAACCACAGGAAACCATCGTGATCGAAGTGTCCGATGTCTCCTGAATGGAACCAACCAAAGGCAAAAACCTCCCTCGTGGCTTCCTCGTTACGTGCATAACCCTCGAGTGCATGGGGACTCCGATATACGATTTCACCACTCATGCCCCATGGCAGGATTCTGCCGTAATCGTCCATTATTTCGATCTGGGTGTTCACCGCAGCCTGTCCCACTGAGCCGGCGTATGCTAATTGAAATTCTGGCTTGAAGACCGTGGTCACAGGTGCCATTTCGGTCTGACCAAAAGCCAGGGCGAAACCACATCCGAATACTTCAATCGCCCTCTTGAGGTCGCCATCGGGCATCGGAGCCATAGCGTAAGCAGCGATTCGAAGTGTAGAAAAATCTCTCTCCTCTATGTCAGGCCGGTCCAGCAGTGCCCTGTACATCATGGGCAGGCAGAAAATATGTGTCGCACCTTCCTTCTCGATCGTCTCTAAAAGAAGATCTGCATTAAAGCCCCTGAGAAGGATGATGGTTGCGCCGAGGATCACCAATGGAGTGACAATTCCATTGAGTTGCGCGGTGTGAAATAGCGGCATCAGTGCGACACTTCTATCGCTAGCTTTAAGGTCCATTTCCACATCGACCGTCATCGACTCGAGGTATACCGAAAGATGGCTGGATGCGACGCACTTTGGAGCGGAAGTAGTTCCGCTGGTGTACAGATAGCTGACCGGATCGCGGTCGTCCACAAAGAACTCGGGTTCGAGCGACGCCGACAGCGAGGAGAAGTCCTCAAGGCTGACCCAGGTTCGCGAGTCGGAACCGGGGTCGAAATGATCCACCAGGCCTTTCGTTACTACTACAAGGGAGATCTGATCTGCCTCGTCAAGTGACTCTCGCAATAAAGGCACGAGATGCGACTCGGCCACTACCGCTTTGGCTTGAGAATGCTTGAGCAGCTAAGAGATTTCAGGTGACTTCCAACCAAGATTTACCGGTACGCAGATGACTCCAAGTTTTGCACATGCATAATACGTGATCAGAAATTCTGCACAGTTACCCGCCATGAGGGCTAAAGAGTCTCCCCTCGACAACCCGTAATCACTTAGTGACCAGGCGAGTTGGTTCACTTCCGAATTTAACTCCCGGTAGCTGTAGCGCCGATCTGCGTCTATGAGGGCAATTTTCTCCGGCATCCTAGAGGCAGATCTGGTGAGGGTATCACCTATATTCACCCGTCTCACCAGGTTACGAAACAGCTCGTATTGGTCGTCAGAAACCATCACTAACCCCCCATATTTTTCGCTCCAGCCAGTACCAAATGTCAAACCGGCTTGCGTAGATAAACCCAAGACATCGACCTTGCCAGCAAATCTATCTCAACGCAAGCTACGTCGCCATCGCAATGCACTTTTGGAGGGAAGCTGGCCCAATTAGTTCCTCATGAACCAATCATTTACCATGGTTCAGCGCGGATCGATGTGCATCTCTTCGTCGCCGCTAGCCAAGAAGATGGTCATCGCACCACGAGATTTAGCCACATAGAGTGCTTGATCCGCCCTCTCGTAGAGCTCTTCAAAAGTCATACCATCCTGTGGTCTAAAGGAAATACCGGCGGATACCCCAATGTTCCACTTGAGCAGCGGAAGAGACTCCACGACCCGTCTGACAAGTACAGAAGTGGATCGCCAAATGCTCGGGTCGTCACTCGGGCCCCATAGGCAAAACTCATCTCCCCCAACCCTCGCCACTGTGTCGCTCTGACGAACCGACCTCTTCATCGCCGAGGCAACCTCCTGCAACGCATGATCACCTGCCCCATGACCGAGCGTGTCATTTACCAGCTTGAAACCGTCCAGGTCAAAGAGTACGAAGGCTCCACGGTTATTGGAATGATTTAGTAAGTCCTGCACCGCTCCTCGGTTGTAAAGTCCAGTAAGGGAGTCGGTCTTTGATCGAACCTCTAACTCCGCCACGGCCTTGAATAATGCCGCATGGTCCCTAGTCAGCCTTCCCCGCAGGAAGCTGTCACAGGAGTCGAGGGTGGCATTTATGTCGACACTCATTCTCCGCTTAATCTGTGAAAGGGTAGGTAGACCTTTTACCCGGTCTCTTTTTGCCTCTACGTAGGCACTAAGTAGTAGCTCATAGGCACCGAGATACCTTGAAGGTTTGACCACGTGCTCAGCATGGGACCTACCAATAGAAGCCGCCACCGATGCGGTCGCTTCTTCTGGCTCAACGGCCAAAATAGCTCGGACATGGGAGACAATCAGGTCGCTGTGAGCAATAATCTCTTCCTCGTCGTCGCCGAAGGTTTCCGATAGCTCCCGGTTTTCAGTTATGTATACCCGAACTTTGTACCGAAATCTCAGCAACAACTCTTCGACAGCGGCCGCACGATCTGGCAAAGACGCCTCACCTATCACGTTGCGCTCTTTGTCCTTCACGGTGCTCTCCTCACCTCGGGAGACCGTAATCCTGGTGAAATAGAACTCTTTATTTACTAATTCTTATCGGTAAAATTCTCAGAAGAGTCAAGCGAATTTGATATTTGAATCATTTATTTAG
>JAKBHQ010000139.1 GCA_021836665.1 Thermoplasmata archaeon | reverse complement strand
CTGCAGTAGCACGATGCTGAGGGCAGCGGCGATGGCAATCCCAGTAAATGCTTCGGTAAACAGTAGGAGTTGAAGTTGCGAGTCGGTTTGATTTAGCGGAATCGCAACGAAGTAAAGGGGACGGTTTGGTGAGAAATCAACGAGCAGAACTCGATAACTTGATCCATCGGAGGCGACTTGGTCAAAATAGTACTGACCGGGCTGTTGGGCAATGGCTCGAGTTGATATGTCTAAATTCGGCACAGGGTTCTGCTCGCCGAAAAGTGAGATGGTTCGAACCGTAAGCGAGTTCGGTTTTATGATTCCGGCGATTGAGTCGACTGGGAGGGAAAGTGCGGGCTCCGGTGGCTTGCCTGGTCCGTTGAATCCGGATAACTCTCCAGCGCCGATGGGGCCGACTGGGCCGGGTTGGAGCCTCCTTTGTATAAATGGAACTGTGCCGGAAAGCTGCTGGTCAATCTTCGATATGAGTGCTGATTTGTATAGTTGAAACACTATCGTCGAGGAGGCCGTCAGGGCGATGAGCAGTGTCAACAAAAGTCCAAATAGGAGTCTCCTTCTTAGGGTCACCTATGCTCCTTGCGGGATCCTAACGGAATATCCTATGCCTCTTATGGTGTGTATCAATTTTGGCTCTTCGACATCGATTTTCTTCCTAAGATAACTTATGTAGGTCTCCAGCACACTTGCATTTGCGTCAAAGTCGTACTCCCAGATGTGCTCCAACAGCTGGACCTTCGATAGAACCGTCCGCTGATTTGACACCAAGTAATGGAGCAACCTGTATTCGGTGGGAGTTAGTTCTATTGATCTAGCGCCCCGCCTTACCTCACGGGTCTCTTCATTTATTTCGAGGTCTCCGATTGTAAGCAAGGGTGTGGATGACGGGATATTCTCAGCGCGTCTAAGAACCGCCTTGACCCTTGCGATTAGTTCTTCGATTGAAAATGGTTTAGTGACGTAGTCGTCTCCTCCAATACTGAGACCTTGGATTTTGTCTTGGGTGGTGTCCTTTGCAGTCAGGAAAATGATCGGTGTCGGGGTGCGATGCCCTTCAGCGCTTCGGATGCGCTTGACCACTTCGAAACCGTCTAGCTCGGGGAGCATTACATCTATTATCAGTAGATCCGGTCTTTCGGAAGTCCAGATCTCGAGGGCTCGCCTACTGTCATTTGCGCTCAGTGCCTCAAAGCCGTTGTAGCGGAGACCCATTTCCAACAGCTCCGTTATATGCTCTTCGTCGTCGACTACCAATATCTTCGCCACGTCAACATCTTTACGCGCTTTGCTTGGAGAATACTCCATCTTGGATCAACTTTTCCATGGCTTTTGTCCAAATAGTAGCTTCGTGGGTGTCCGGGAGTTAGTTTTAGAGGTATTGGGCGAATCCAACACCTTTCGAAGGGACTGGTTGTTATCCACATAGTTCGTAAGAGACGATTCTTAGTCTTCTCAACAATCTGGGTCAGCCTGATGTTGCTTGTGCAAATGAGTGCGGTTGCGAGACTCCAAGAGTCTGGAAATTCGATCTGGCAGACTTCTCATCAAGTCGGGGCGAGTCTAGCTAGCTTTAGTGGGTCTGACCCTACGTCAAATTTGGCGCCCCAACCCGATTTCAACACTATTTGCGGTATCCAACCCAACGAATCGACTTCATGCAGCTCTGCGGCCCTATCGGCCTTGAATCGAGCGCAAGAACTCGAAGGGGTTGCACCGATCAACCTTCCAACTAACTACCCATTGCTTTCCCCAGCTGAGCAGCTTTTTGTTCTGGTGAATCTCGAACGTGCTTCGCGCGGCCTAGCCGTCTTTGATGGGATGAGTCCGACCTTGAACCTAATTGCGCAGCAAGGCGCGATCCAAGGCCAAGATCCTACTTGGAATCAATATGCGTACCCATGGGCTTCAGATTATGGTTACGGCCTGCCAAATGCAATAGCAATGGTGTACGGCTGGATGTACGATGATGGTCCTGGATCTCCTAATGTAAGTTGTTCGATCGACACCCCCGGAAGTTGCTGGCAACACCGAAATAACATTCTGCAGGACTTTGGGACCAATTCACCTTCCATGGGGGCCGGGTACTACACCGCTAGCTCTGATGTGGCATCATACGCGATCATAGAGTCTTCGTACGTGTCAGCAAGTTACTCCATAACTTGGAGTCAGGAGGCGCCACTTATACCGAAGGTCGAGGGTGACGCCGGCTACTTCGGGTCGACGGGGTCGACCCTGTTGGGCAGTCCGGTAGTCGATATTGTTCCGTCTCCTGATGGCAAGGGCTATTGGCTGGTCGGTGCGAACGGCGGAATTTACACCTTTGGCGACGTGGGATATTTCGGGACGATGGAGTCGTCCCAGTTGCATGCTCCAATCGTGTCGATGGCTGCCACTCCTGATGGCAAGGGCTATTGGCTGGTGGCCGCAGACGGGGGAGTCTTCAGCTTTGGAGATGCAGTCTTTTATGGCTCGATGGGTGGAGTAAGACTAAATGCTCCGATCGTGTCGATGGCTGCCACACCTGATGGCAAGGGCTATTGGCTGGTGGCCGCAGACGGGGGAGTCTTCAGCTTCGGAGACACCTCCTTTTATGGTTCCTTTGCAGGTGTCGCTCTAAATGCTCCGATCGTGTCGATGGCTGCCACTCCTGATGGCAAGGGCTATTGGCTGGTGGCCGCAGACGGGGGAGTCTTCAGCTTTTAGACTCACCGGAAAGCGGCAACTAACCTGATAGCTATGGTCCACCAGTATGAGTTGACCAACTTTACGTGCGGAAAGTGGCAAGGTACCGACACGATACCGCTTGTATGCAGTCTGGGGATGTTTGCCTTGAGACAGTGCCCAATCGCGCGAATTCATTAGATCTTGTTAGAGCGCATCACTGCGACAGCTGTCATAACCCCTTCCACTAGTTGCTTGTAATTTCCGGGAACACCAACTGAGGTTGGTTTATTGATTCTTCTGAATTAACCGAAAGACGGTCCTGATAATTACCGTGTTTGTTTCAATCCGCCTGGCCTTGATGGCAAAAAACCTTGGGTGTACTGCTGGTCGCCCAGGCTGCCTGGGCCAGAATTCCCCCGCATTTATCAGCGGAGAGGTTTCAAGATCCAATTCATACCAATACACGCCAGACGAGCCATTTCCCAGCTCTGTCGAGTAAGTAAAACTGCATTGAAAGCCCGGGATCACACGCTTGGACCGTTGGAGTCGGTATGTTGCAGACGGTGATGAGGACAGACCTGTTAATGACTTTCTGGAAACACCCGGTGTAATAGCTTGCAGACTGAAGCGTCGAAAACTGCATCTGCATCTTCGAAGCCTGCGATGTTGAGATAGCAGGCAAACCGTGAGAGTTCGGACCGGTTTGGCTCCAGAGTTCTATTTGATCCCAGAGCGCTGGATCCGAAAGGGTAATCCTCGCGTCTGTCTTACCGGTTAGCCATTTTCTTGCTATTGACCCAATATTGCTGTTTTGGGCGCCGTCCAGTGGAGGTGGTTTTTCCAGTCCCGTTGGGTCTGGGCACTGGTCGAATCTGGGCCCAGCAACTGGCAGCGGATAAAACTTTGAGCGGCTTAGCAAGCCCTTCTCGAAGGAGTTGTACTGACTCAAGTTACTCGCGTTTTTTGACAAGACAGCAGTGGTAGACCCGTTGGAGCGATGTTTGGCATTGAAGATGGGCAATGGTCCGCAAGCCGCCAAAGATAAGGCGACTAGAAGCAGAGGCAGTTTCAGATTTCCAACTCCTATTTGACCCATTACGTTTCAGACTCTCGAAAGATGTACAAAGAGTCTGCTGTCAGGAGGCTGAAACTCCTATAAGTATTTATTGAATTTAGTGCTACTGTTTCTCGGCGAGAGGGCACCGTCGTTCAGGGCGGTGAGGGGTCCCCGAAAGTTGATCCACCGCAAGAGGTGAGTTTGAGCGTGGCCTGCTGATCGTGACCAGCGGGGGATTCGAGCGCAAGGCGGCGAGAGGGGAGCGGTTTGGTGGTCTGGGGCCTTACGGTTTCCGCTTCGACCCGGCGACCAAAATCCTTGTCCGTGATCCGCAGGAGGCGACGACGGCTCGGGTATCTTCGTCGCCTACGCAAACGAGGACATCGGCGCCACAGGGTCGGCTACCAGCCTCAATGGGTCCGTGCTCCGTAACCGCGGAAATCGGATCTGGGGCGATCAGACCGTCCTGCGTGTGCTCCACAACCTGGTCAACGTTGGCAAGATCTCCCACGGTGACGAGCTCTATGATGGCAAGGATTCGTCGATCATCGAGAACGAACTATTCACACGGGCCATCGCTGGAGCAATTGCGGACGTGGCGGGAATCGAACCCGCGTCGAAGCCCCAGTTTGTACCGACGCCCAACTACGCAAGTCCGAAAGGCTTTTGAGCCATTATTTATCAGCTTTCGAGACCGGTGAGATGCCGGCCACGCTGTGAGCGAAGCGCGTCACCGAGGTAACTCAGCGACGCGATTAACTGACCGCCAACCGACAGGATCTGGCCGAACAACTAAAGGCTGCTAGGCCTTAGCTACCCTCTCCTAAGGAACCTCGAGTCCCCTGCGGTCGGATCCTGGCGAGTCGTCGAGGTCGGCAAAGCGGACGCCGTCAAGCAGTTCCTACGAGACCTTACTGACAGGGCAGAGGTCACTCCCCGCCTCCTCATGCTTATCCCTACTTTCTTGGTACCGCGAGCTAGCACGTTGGCCTTGCGGCGAACGAACAGCTTCAGAACGCGAAATCGGTGTCCCCCCCCGAAGGGGGACACCGATTGGCTTTTCGATACTTC
>JAKBHQ010000296.1 GCA_021836665.1 Thermoplasmata archaeon | reverse complement strand
GGAAGGCTAGTCGCCGAGTGGCCGGGGGGTGAGACTCCCCCCGGCCACTCGGCAAGGCTAGTCTGAACTTACCCCCACCACCCCGACTCATCCCTACCCCTAGCTGGGGTTTTGGTTCATTATGAGGGTAGTTTTACTGTCACACGCTCAACTTGGCTCCTATGAGTTCAAACTCCCTTTCCGCGGGTCCCCTGACTGATATCTCCCGAATTACAAGGATGCGGTCTGGGCCGTCAGATAAGTAGTTGCTGGCACCTTGAGTAGATCGAGGATATGGCGATGGAGCTTCGAGAGTTCCGGGTCGTAGCGTTTGAGCACCTCGCCGGTCTCCACCAGCTCATGAGCGCAGAGCGGTTCGAAGATCTCGATGACGCGGGCCGCAGTTGGTCCCTTGCAGGCCCGATCCTCTGGGTAGAGCGGCAGTTCAGCAAGGTCGGCGTCGCGCATCGCGCGGCGAAGTTCACGCTCGATCAGCGCGTGCACGAGGACGGCGATGTAGCCGAGAAACGCGAATGCATCGATGCGCTCGTTGCTCTTCAAGTAGACAGGGACGAAGTCGACGACCCCTTTCAGCACATGGTGACGGTTCTCGACACCAGGCTGGCGCTTGTAGACGGCGAGGAGGTCGGCCTCGGTCATCTGGGTGTCGTTCGTCACGAGTGGCCAGCAGCCGTCGAAGCAGGCGTCATCGCGCACGACGTCGTCCGCGATGACCGCGGCGACGGAGTAGCGCTGCTGCTCGATGCGCACGTAGGCGGTGTTCGAACCGGGGCGTCCGCGCTTTTGCTGCTTGTGGCGCACCACCGTCTCGGTGGTGATGTCTGCCTGCACCCAGCGCGAAGCTCTCGCCCTTTCGATCGCAGCTTCGGCCGCGGCCTTCACCGACATCTCGTTCTTTAGCCGACAACGGGGCCCCGACAGCTTCTCGTCGAGTTCGCAAAGCGCGACCCGCCCATGTTCGATCGCGCGCCGGCGCGCCTCAGCGTCGAAGACCTCTTTCTCCGATGAGCGGATCCACACGATCCGGTAGCCCTCGACTGAAGGAGAGGGCGCGGGTGTCGCGAAGAATACGACGTCGAGGTCGCCCCTGCGACGTCCTGGCCGACGAGCCACCTCGGTCCAGACCGGGGTGTTCTTCGCGATGAAGCGGCGGAACTCGCCCACCTCGGCGCGCGTCGCCGGCATGACGGTGAGGAACCGCCCGTGGTGGCGGTCGATATGGCCCATCGCGTCACGGTTGCAGAGCTTCGCGTCGCTGACGTAGAGAAAGTCGGTCCTGCCCGCGAGTTCGCGGCAGGACTGCCAGGTCGCGATGTGTGTTGGATCCTCTGGCGTGTTGCCATCGGCGAGTCGGTAGGTGATCGGCACATTGCCGTCGGCTGACACCGTGAGCAGGTAGATCAGCTGGGCGAGATCCGGGCGCTCCTTCGCGTGGCCGAAACGCACCCGTGGCGCTGGCGATGAATCTCCGGTCGCGGATGAGTAGTCGCCCTGCATCGACAGCGTCGTCGCGTCGTTGTGCAGCTCGTCGAGCGATACCTGAAATGTCTTGATCACCGAGCACATGAGCTTCGTGAGCATCGAGGCCCGGTCGGCCTCGAGCGCCCGCCCGATCCGGTCGTCGTTCAACGTGTTGCTCTCGCCGAGGGAGAGCCCGAGCAGTGCTTCTGGCCGGCCAGCTACCCACTCGGTGATCTTGTAGGCGGGCGTGCGTTCAATGACGAGGTTGCGCACCAATATGAGCAGCGAGGCCGAGGGTGCGAGCGTCGCACGAGGGTCCACCGGCACGTACTCGTCGAAGAGCACTTCGAGGCCGAGGCGCAAGAGGAACTGGTTCACGATCGGCAGAGCACCAATTCGGCGCTGGAGAAGCGATGTGTCGTCGATGTCGACCAGCTTGACCATCGTACTCCCTTGACTCTACTCCTAGTAGTATATACTCTAGGATTACCAACGTCAAGGATACCGCCATGAACAAAGAACTACGACCATTGCCCGAAGAAGACGCCGAGCGCCGTCGGATCGCTAAGGCGCTCTCAGAAGCGGGGTTCTGCCTGCCGGGCAGCATCGGCGACGAACGCACTCGTTGCGGCAAGCCCAACTGCCGGTGTAAGTCCGACCCGCCAGTGCTACACGGCCCCTACCACCACTGGACACGAAAGATCGGTGGCAGGACCGCGGGGCGCTACCTCTCCGACGACCAGCTTGATCGCTACGGTTCCTGGTTCGAGCAGGCGAAGCGGATCCGAGATCTTCTCGCTGAGCTAGAGACGCTTTCGCTTAGGATTGTCGAGCGCACCGAGGGATGGGATCCCCAGGCGCCACCGACGGGTCATCGCCCTCGAAACACTGATGAGCGCCCACCGGCAAACCCTGCTCGGCAACGGGACAAACAGTGACTCTCTGGCACGAACTACCGCAGAATAATTACCGAGATATCAGTCGGTCGACCCGCGGAAAGGGAGTTCAAAGGCTCGCTGCTGAATTTAGCCAGGGGGTCCAGATCGAACAGCTCTCGGTACCAACTCCTTTGCAACGTCGAGTCTATGAATTCATTGGCTCACCGATACCAACCACCATTGGAGGAAAGTGATGCGGACGAAAGCACTAATCTGTGACAAAGTACCTGGTAGAAGGTACTATCGGTCGGTAGGTTAGACGTAAGTTTGGCCTAATGGGCCTGGAGGATAGAGCCGACGACTCGGATGCCTCTCCGTTAGGTGAGGCTATATCTCACAATCGCTCAAGCGGACGGCCCTTTAACCATTATCGCGCTGCGATGGTAACCCCCACGAACAAAACTCGACCTAGCGAAAGCGCGGTTCCCTAAGATGACCTTCGCTCTCCAACTTATGCACTCGCTCGTCATAGCCGATCTGTCGGAAAAGATCGGCCAAGGACTCGTAGTGTCCATACTCGGCCGCAATTGAGGATTCGAACACCTCCCCTTCCCATTCCGGATGCTCTAGTACGAGCTCCATATATTCATGCTCCGCATGGTCCTCAAAGTCAGCGTTCAAGCGATAGCTGAGGGATGGGCGCACGACATACAAGAGCGCCGAAACCTGATAATAGATAAACGCGATCACCTGCGGCAAAACGGTGTATCTCAGGTAACTCTCATCGATCCCACGCTCAGCAATCAACTCTTCTAGAATCAGAAGGTGCCACTGCTCGTTGTCCTGCTGGCTCCGCGACTCGAGCACCCGATCGTGAATCCGCCTTGCCATGGCAACGCGATCCGACACGTGTGTGATCGCGATATATGCAACCTGTTCCCAGGACTGGTAGGGAACCCGAGCCACAAGTTCAAGTACCTTGAACTTTGAAAGACTGCGCTCCTTACCATAGACGGCGTCAAGCGAACTAAAGAGGAGCTTTGCCAGAACGCCGTACCTTCGACGTTGGGCCGACAACGTCTTGGTCTGCTCTTGTTTACGCTCGGGAGGAGTCAAGTTTCCCATCGCGCCTTTGATCCCGCCGTCATTATTACTAGCCTCATTCTCAACCAAGTCAACGATCCCTTCCTCAGTACAGGCTCCACCACGACGCAAGCAATACCTCTATAGGTATAATTCCCGGGCTCTTATCCTACAGCGTACGGCCTTTTCGACCTGAGTGTTGCGTCCGATCGCGCAACGCTCGTAACGTTCACATAACAGAAACGCTCCATAGATCGGCAAGACAGTGAATCATAGCGATAAACACCAGAAGCCGTCAGTAAACCTGCAGGAGGAGGCTGTTATAGACCCAGGGTTCCAGCAAAGTCCTGATGCGGCTGGCCGACCTGGCCTCATACAACAGGACTGACGCGGTCCGTCCTTATTGTGATATAAGTTTGAGATCGATATCGAGTCGGCCAGTACCACAGGGTTACATTCGCTCGTAGTACGGCCGATCGTGCCGAGCGAACGGGAGCGCTTCGATCCCACCGTGGAGGGAGGCTGCCATGGTGTTGGTGGACCAATGGGTTGATGAATCCGGTGGCTCGGTCATCGTAGTGAGTCTGATGATCTCGGTGATCTTGTCATCCCCATGGGTCCTTGGGGTCCCAGGTCGTGGCGCATCGGCGAGTGTCCCTACCCCATAGAGGGCGAATCTCTTGATCCACTTTTGCACCGTGAAGGTAGAGATATCCAGTCTCCGAACGGGCTTCAGAGCTTGCTAAGGTCGGCTGGGATGTCTATGTCTCGCTCGTACGCATCGTCGACACCTGGTGGCTCGATGAAGTCGGCAACGTGTATTCAATGTAACCTCTCAGCGACGCAAAACCAGTGGTCGTCGACTTGTGGTGGAAGTATTCTCTGGAATTGGTAAACTCTGGCCCATGTCGGTTGTCTATGAAGTTAGCGAGGGTAACAAAGCGCTTTATAACGACAGAACGTTAACAGAGTGGCTTCCAACCGTCATAGGGGATCTCGTGTGTGCACTTGATCCCGTGCGGATATACCTCTTTGGATCGACAGCCCAGGGATGCGATGGGCCAGACAGCGACCTCGACCTGCTCGTCGTTGTGGCTCGGATCGAAGATGCTAGTGAGGTGCCCGATCTCATGGTCGAGGCTAGGCGCGTAATAACCGCACCAGTCCCGTGCGATGTGCTCGTTACCGATACGGCATCCTTTGAGGCAGATAAAGACAAACCCTGGTACGTGTATCAGCAGATTGTCGAAGAAGGATCACTGGTATATGAGCGTGAACCTTGGACAACGAAGGATGAGAATATGAATGCGCACTCCTCTGGAGAAATAGGCGATTCGGCTAAGTTCCTAGAGAGCGCCAAGGAGGATTTGTGGTACGCCAATCTA
>JAKBHQ010000272.1:2532-4830 GCA_021836665.1 Thermoplasmata archaeon | reverse complement strand
CGGCCGACTCGATCCAGGTGACCAGTGCCAATACATCATCTCGAGATGCGTCTGACGCTTTGGTCGCCGCCCTCATTTGCTCTTCAACTTTGAGTGTCGCCTCAACGAGGGCTTGGGCGTCAGAATATAGCAGTTTGTTCGATTCCGCTGCTTGAGCCGTGTTCCCTTCGAGTTCTTCAAAGAGGCTTAACTGCAAGGTCGAGGTAGAAGTTATCGAGGAAACCTCGGCTGCAACCTCGGCTAGTCTTAGTCCGAGTTCACTTGACGCCATTGCGATCTTGTCGACGACGCCATCGAAGTCAATGTTGTGCTTTGTTGCCTCGCCGCCAGCTGGCTCGTCCCCAAATTGTGAAGTGTTAGATTTTGACACTTCAGCATTTGAGATTATTCCGATCCTGATGGCACCCCAATGCTCTCCGCGGATGAATATTGGCGCCGATAGATCTTTCATCGATATTGGTCGATCGGAGTGTTTTGTTGGTCTCCTGAAAGTTTGAATACAAAACGGCCTAGTGCTCCGAAGAGCCCCGTTAGCAATACGGCCCTCATCTTGGCCAAGGTCTTCACCGTCGGTTCCACCCGTCGGTTCCTTGGAACCCTCCGCAGCGTAATATCGGCGGCTCGTGCCTTGCGCTCGGGATAACGATCCTTTATCGGTGACGATAATGTAACTTATCGACTGATACTGGAGTAGAAGCCCTTGTATTTTACTAAAGACCGAATTGCCGTTCTTGGTTTCACCGAGGAGTGATTCGGGGCGAATCGGAAAGCCTGACCCTAATATGCTGCCATCGAAGAGATCCTCTTTCGAAATGGTGCCGTCGTCGATGAGGGATTCAAATTCGTTTGATATCCTATCAGCCAATGAGATAGCTAGCATTGAGATCTCTTGATCGAATGAGTTTGGAGCCAGAGATCGCCGCTTCTATCGACAGCCATTCCGCCAGTGAGACTAACTCTGAAAGCTCATGGGTGCATTTCTGGAGTCCATTCCTTGAGTCGGAAAACCCATCCCTGAGGGAGTCGAAAGCGACTTCGCGCATCGACGAGAGCCTGCTGGAGTTTTGTACAAAACTATCAATGCCGGCAATACGTTCTGACAACTCGTCAACCTGTTGCTGGGTCGTCTCGATATATGCAAGAATGCGACTCGAGGAGCCTTCGGCTCGGGTTGCCCGCTGCTTGGCAAGGACGGATGATTTACCAATTGCGCTAACGGCTTGAATCAGGGGTTCAGTTGTTTCTGATATCGAGTGTGCGGCACTGATGGTTTTATCTGAAAGGCTCCTGACCGATTGGGCTATTACCTCGAAGCCATCACCTGCTACGCCACTCCTTGCGGCTTCAATCCTGGCGTTTAGCGCCAATATATGAGTCTGCTGTGCGATCGAATCGATACTTTGCGCAATGGCAGTAATCGAGCTAATTGTCCCCTTTAGCGTATTTAGCCTGTTGTCGGCGACGGTGACCCACTCAGAAAGATTGGCGATCTCTTGGCAGGTTATCGAGGCGGATTCTTTAGAAAGGGTCATCTCATTAGCCACTAGTTCGGTGACACCCATGAGGGCTTCGGTGTCGCTTGAAAGGTCCTTGGCGCGAAGAGCCAGGTCTGAAGTTGTTTGTGCCAGGTCATCGAAGAGTACTGTCTGGTCGTTGGTGGTAGCTAATATTTCGGTTAATTCACCGCCGAGGTCCACTAGGTCAAGGGCGATTTCGCCTCCGGCCTCAGAAATCACGCTAATTACCCCGGTTGCTTTTCGCTCTTCAAGCACCGTGTCCTGCATTATTTGGGATCCGTCAGCGAGAAACTCAGCTAAGTCATTAGCCTTTGGATTTCCGACTTCCGCTTCGGGCTCGCCAGTGCTAAGGTTTTCAAGTGTTGCCATCTGATTCATTTCCAGTTTCCGATCTAAAAAGCCAATTCGCATAGCCGGAATCCCACAATTGTGCGATGGTTAAGGTCTCGACCGCGGATTACTAGTGATTCAATGGCTCTCCTAATAAGGGTAATTGGTCCCGAAGCTTGCAGGAAGTTCACTCGATTTCAAACGCTCGATCAAGCTCCACTAATCGAAAGAGATTAGGATTATTAAAGGCGAAATGAAGTAATAACCTTCGAGGTGTGACCCGGCTAGCTGGCAGATTTTCGTTTCTCCAAAAACTCCAGTGAAAAATTGAATGAGGTAAGGTGACATAATCGAACTCAACATACGTTGAAGGACCACCGTGGTGCGCTATTAATTTGTCACGCCATAGACCATGCCCGAATTTGGCGACCTCCTCGTGCCACTCAAGGAG
>JAKBHQ010000272.1:0-2522 GCA_021836665.1 Thermoplasmata archaeon | reverse complement strand
ATACTGGTTTTAGGGATACTGGTTTTAGGGATACGGCTTTACCTGGCTGTACCTCTGTCAAGCCGAGTCGACTGAACTCAAGACCATGTTTGATCACAGCTTCTCGTTGGTGTCGATCCTCGATATGGCATCCATCGCCTCGTCAAGGAGATCAAGGTTCCGTCGTCTCGGTGTGTTTGTTGATGAGTTTGCAGGTCTTTTCGCAGTCTCACTAACGCTGTTGGACTCATACTTCGTCGCTACATTCGCCGACGCCCCGCTAGATATCATCAAGGAGTATGTGGCTAATAAACGCAACGTTTGAGCGCAGGTCTTAAGGCTTCGCCCTGGTGGGGCTCTACATCTCCATGGCTAAGGCCAGGGGTATTGTGCCCCACGCTCCATCCTGGCAAAACTTCGACAGTAGTTTCGAACCCAAAGCCAGCTATGGAACCCACGGGAGTTTAAGTGAACCAGTAGCCCGAGTGAAGGTTTAGCGGGGGAGGGTTACTCCGTTCTGCTCCCACCGCAGAACTGGTTTCATTAGCCTGAATACTCGAATCACCATTGAGTCGGTGGAGCCTTATTTCCCTCGATCGAGACCAAGGGACTGACCTCGACCACTTAGACCTTGGAAAGGTTTTAGCGACTCGCTATCGGTGCTTGTCTGCCTGGTAGGAGTTGGTGAAGCTAAGGTTTGGTTGAATTGAAGCTAACATGTATTGTTCGATTAAAATTATCCAATCTCAGCCGACTTTATTCTCAGCCGTAAGGTAGATCGTCAAACGATCTTGGACAAGCCTTCCGTGAGTCGCCTGAGGGGGAAAGGTGTCGAGAATTTGCAAAGTAGTGGTTGCCGAGTGGGGGTCTCCGCTCTGATAAGGCTAACGCTTTTCGCTTCGGTTCTTGTGAGTATCACTGATCTCTCTTCACCAGCAAGTGCTAGCCAATCTGCCCTTCAACAACAGGCAACATCGATCGCTAACCAAATAACTACAGATTCCTCCGCCGTCAGATCACTTGTCCTCCAACGCGGAAACATTGAGGGTCAGATAAATCAGCTGAACGTGGAAATAGCAACTTCGCAGGCAAGTTTGACAGTGGAACATGGGAAGGTCAGGAAACTAGAGAGCGCCTTGACTAGGGCGGCCATCAACGTCTACGTAGGTGGGTTTGGATTGACATCCTTGGGGCGGTTGCTCTCCTCGACCCAGCAGGATTACCTACTCAAGTTAGATTTTGAAAATTTGTCGTCAATGTCGGTTTCTGACACGACCCAAGAGTTGCGCTTCTTAACCCTTGAGATCAACCAGCAGGAGCTAGTTCTTGACAATCAACTCGTCTCCTTAAAGTCAAAGCTTGCAAATTTGTCGACCGCGCAGACCTCACTTGCAAACAAGGTGACAGCCGAGCAGTCGGTGCTCGCCCAAGTGAATGGGCAGATCGAAACCCTAATACAACAGGCCCTCGCCAGGAAAGCTCGACAGAACACCGTGCAAGGATTGCCAACACCCGGTGGAATCAGGACCGTCGTTCAGAGTCCACCGCTCAATCAAAGTTCTTCGCTCGCGAGCGATCTCACAAAGATCCGCGATTGCGAATCCGGCGGCAACTATTCAGATAATACCGGCAATGGTTACTATGGGGCATATCAGTTCTCCGAGTCGACTTGGCTCGGTCTTGGATTCCCGGGGTACCCCTACCAAGCGCCGCCTTCAGTTCAAGATCAAGCAGCGGCGCTTTTAGCTTCACGGTCTGGATGGGGCCAATGGCCGGCGTGTGCACTGCTTGCCGGACTGATCTCTTAACTTTCGCCGAATCTTTTTTCTCCACTGCAGTTAATATTCATATATTTGTCTAGTGTCACCGAACGTCACTTGGTATAGTTCTCCGATGGAATCTTCGAAAGCTTCGAGCAGGTGACTAAGTCCGGCGTCTGTTCCAAGCGCCCCGGGGTATTTCTGTTCCTTGGTGTGCAACGGAGCACACCTATCGACGATATGGAGGATAATTCCAATGGACCAAAGTGATTCAATGGTTCCCGGAAAGCTTTCAGCAACGGAGGTTGAGCCACAATCGATGGCACCTCCACACCAACAGCACAGACTGCGCTCGGGTTCCTTAGGAATTATAGATATCTCTGCGGCGACGATGGCCAACATCGGGCCAGCCATGAGCTTCTTTTTTGGATTTGGCTTCCTGGCGATTACCGCCGGCGTAGCCTCCCCACTTACCATTGTCGCCGCAGGAATTGCAATTGCATTTCTAGCAAACACATTGTCTGAGTTTTCTAAGGCGCAGCCCTCTGCGGGTGGATTCATTACCTTCGTTGGCAAGTCCTTCGGACCGACAAGTGCAGTGACCACGGCCATCCTTGCTGGTGTTGGCTATATCGTGGCCATGGCCTCGGTAATTGCCATCTCCGGTGGTTTTTTGTCGATTATTCTTAGCCACTATCTAAAGTGGAATGTTCCCTGGGGCATCCTTACGGCCGTCCTCACCGTCCTTGCGGTGATGCTGATGATCAGAGGGGTGTCGGTTTC
>JAKBHQ010000147.1 GCA_021836665.1 Thermoplasmata archaeon | reverse complement strand
AGCTTCTCACAAGCTATGGGCAAACTGAATCCGGACTTTCCCAGCTTGTTCACGTCGGCTTTCGGACATTAGGACTGCAGACTTTTCTCACCGCTGGGCCAAAAGAGTCACGAGCTTGGACGATCCATGTCGGCGATACTGCGCCCAAAGCAGCTGGAACGATTCACACCGACTTCGAACGAGGCTTTATAAAGGCTGAAGTGGTGAGCTATCAAGATTGAAGCGGGAAGTATCCAGGCGGTAAGGGCCCTAGGCAAGGCTCGAATCGAAGGCAAGGAATATGTCATGAAGGACGGCGACGTTGTCGAATTTAGGTTTAACGTTTGATTCTTCGTCAATAAAGATTTCCGCTCCATGACCTGCTCTCGTCCGGCAAGCTTGAAGATTAGCCCTTCTTTATGGCATTTACGCCAAGGCCCTCGAAATGAACTTCGCAACTTGATCTGCTTCAATTAAAAATGCATCATGCCCAAAATCCGAATGAATAATGGTGAACAGCTCCGTCGTCGGAATCAATTCAGCCAGTTGATTCTGCTGCCACAACGGGTACAACCGGTCGCTGTCCACGCCCGCTATGAAGGTCTTTACCGAAATGGATGAAAGTACCTCGGCAAGACTGGCCCTCCCCCTTGCTACATCGTGGGTATTCATCGCCTTTGACAACACCACGTAGCTGTTGGGGTCAAACCTCTCATTCAGTTTTACTGCATGATTTTCTAGATAACTTTCAATTGCAAAGTTTCCGATCCCATTGGCATCTCCGCCACTTTGGAGCTTTCTCCCGAACCTAGACTGAAACTCCAGCTCACTTCTATAGCTGTACATCGCCAGCTTGCGAGCTATCGCCATCCCAGCAACTGGTCCAAGCCCATCGCCATGACCGTAATAGTCTCCTTCAAAAAACAGCGGGTCAGACATAATTGTTTCTATCTGAATAGAACAAAGAGCTATCTGTTCTGCAGAAGCTGCGGCGGTTGCGGCCAAAATCAACATGCGATCTACGAGCTCGGGAGCCATAATCGCCATCTCCAGGGCCCTCATCCCGCCCATCGAGCCACCCACGATGCCAGTCCACCGACCGATACCAAGGGCTTTGGAAAGTTCGAGGTCCACGACCACCTGATCCCTGATTGTAATCTCGGGGAATTGAGACCCATAGGCCCTCGAAGTGCCTGGGATGTTTGAAGACGGTCCGGTAGTTCCTTGGCAACCACCAAGAACGTTGGGGCACACGACAAAGTACTTGTCGGTATCTATGGCTTTGCCTGGTCCGATCTGGTGGTTCCACCAGCCTGGTGTAGGGTGCCCACTCTCCGCCGGCCCGGCGGCGTGGGAATCTCCAGTTAAAGCATGGAGTACCAAAACCGCATTGGATCCATCAGAATTGAGACTTCCCCAAGTTTCATAGGCAACTACGACGCTAGAAAGCGAACCACCCATTTCCAGTCGAAGGGGCGAGGAGTTGAACAGTTCAACGAACTTCCGATTCCCAGGTGAAGAAGAGGGGCCGTAAACGGCCCGCTCTAAAACCCTTCTTCTCCCCTGTTCGCTCTCCTGTCGAGTCACCCCTTAGTTGCTACCCTAAATCCTGTCTCGAGATCAGCGATGATATCGTCGATACTCTCAAGTCCAACCGACAGCCTGATCATGTCCTCGGTCACACCCGAAGCAAGCTGCTCTTCTGCAGTCAGCTGAGAATGAGTTGTCGAAGCGGGATGAATAACCAACGAACGCACGTCTCCCACATTAGCCAGATTTGAGTGCAGTTCAAGCGAATCAACGAAGGCTTTGCCCGCTTTCAAGCCGCCCTCAATTCCAAAGCTAAGTATCGCTCCAGAACCTTTTGGAAGGACGGTCTTGGCCCGCTCGTTCCACTTTGAAGACTTCAGCCCCGGATAATTTACCCATTTCACCTCGGCTCGACTCTCAAGATACTCCGCCACCCGAAGCGCATTGGAAGCGTGGCGTTCCATCCGCAAAGATAACGTTTCAATCCCTTGAATAATCAAAAAGGCGTTAAAAGGCGAGATTGCCGAACCAAAGTCTCTCAAACCTTGAAGTCGTGCCTTGATTGCAAACGCTCCCGGTCCAAGTGCTTCCCAAAATTTGAGACCATGATAGGAAGGATCCGGCTCCGAAAATCCGAGATGCCGAGGGCTCTCTCCGAAATTGAAGGATCCGCCATCAACAATTACTCCCGCTATCGAAGTACCATGTCCGCCAAGAAACTTTGTAGCAGAATGTACTACGACATCGGCACCGTGCTCCAGCGGCCGAGCAAGATAGGGGGAAGCCAGCGTGTTATCAACAATCAATGGCAAGGAGTACCGATGTGCGAGCTGGGAAACGCCCGCTATGTCGAGCACGTCGCCTTTTGGATTTCCAATCGTTTCCCCGTAAAAGGCCTTTGTATTCTCCTGGATCAGACTCTCCCACTCGGAAAGATCGTCTGGATCAGATACAAAACTAACCTTTATCCCTAGCTTCTCCATGCTGTAGCGAAAAAGCGAATAGGTTCCGCCATAGAGAGACGACGATGACACTATGTGGTCGCCCCCAAAGTTGCCGCGGCCTGACCGGAGGAAGTGGCGAGCGCCGTTACTCCGCCTTCAAGGGAAGCTATACGCTCTTCCATGACTGCCTGGGTTGGATTCATGATTCTCGTATAGATATTCCCTGTTTCGCTCAGTCCGAACAGCGCTGCGGCGTGATCTGAATCCCTAAACGAAAACGAAGTCGTCTGATAGATCGGAACTGCGCGCGCCCCCGTCGTGGGGTCTGGCGCTGCTCCTGCATGAATCTGACGAGTCTCGAAGCCTTGAGTGTTTGAAGTCATAGTCCTACAGTATAAGAATTGTTGACTATTTTCATCACCTTTTCCAAAGCAGATTAGCTTTTGGAGTAAATTTAGCTTCGACCAGCACCGTCGAAAAATTTCCAAAGGCCCGACGCCATTGACGGTCGATGGGCAGCTTGCAAATATTGGTCAAGCATGTCCACATAGCCACCTATCGTCGTCACCTATCGTCGGTACCAACCGACCTTTGGTCAACTTGACTACGCTGTCAAGGCCTTTGAGCGTGCGATCGTTGCCGATTAGTTCACGTCGAATTTACTCTGGCTTCACCAAATGAAACTATTATCTCGATCTGAGCCTGGAGGAAAATCTGAAAACCCCTGAAGTGTTATTTTTGTGCGTACACAACGCCGGAAGGTCTCAGATGGCCGCTGCGCTGATGAATCACCATTCCAAAGGGAAGGTAAAAGTAAGATCCGCCGGTAGTGAACCAGCTTCCGATCTTAATCCCACAGTTGTCCTGGCCCTCGCTGAAATCGGTTTAGATATTTCAAGCGAAAAGCCCAAACAACTAGCCACCGAAAATATTGACGAAGTTGACGTAATCGTAACCATGGGCTGTGGCGATTCCTGCCCGGTCTACCCCGGCAAAAGATATACAGATTGGCAAATCGAGGACCCAGCAGGAAAAAGCATCGAAGCTATCCGATCGATAAGGGATCAAATCGATCTACTCGTGAAGTCACTTCTAGATGAACTGCTGGGCCCGTAAAAAACCTTACTTCGCTGCCTGCTTGATTCGATCGCCGAGTACGTCAAAAGTGTGCATCCCAACTTTTGAGGCATGCGGCGCCTCCCAGGGTGCGACCTCGATCGAAATGCTCGCATCGGAGAATCCCTCAGCCCACCGCCGGTTGGCCGATGCTCGGTCAAACTCGAAGTCCTTCTGCGATCCTTGCGGCGTAGAGGGGCGATAAATCAGGTGGGCCACATGGATGTTGGCCGGGCAGGCAAACTCTCTCAGCTCGTCCAGCATTGGATCTTTAGAAAGGTTTTCAGGCAGCGTATTCAGAAACACCTGAACCTGTCGACGCAAATCGTGGCGGCCCTTTTCTTTCGTTGTAACCGCTCTAGTGCGGCTCGAATACCTTATGTCTTTTTCTCGTTCAGCGACTTCATCCAGCGATGTCGGCACTTCACCGGTGGCGGGAAAAAGATCCACCTGAAAGACCAGGCTATCTGTTCGCGGCTTTTCACTCATCATGTACTCGAGGGGGGTATTCGAAACTAGACCTCCGTCCCAATAGAGTTCGCCATCTATTTCCACCGGTGGAAATCCAGGAGGCAGCGCGCCCGACGCCATGATGTGCTCCGGAATAATCTCCATCTGAGCGCTATCAAAATAGATTAGATTTCCAGTTGAGACTTGCACGCGCTATCAAAATAGATTAGATTCCCAGTTGAGACTTGCACTGCCCCGACAGAGAGGCGCACGTCTCCAGAATTTAGGAGGTTAAAATCAACAAGCTCAAGCAGGGTAGTTTTGAGCTGCGAAGTGTCGTAAAAGCTAAGGGGCTTGGGGTTGGCTGCCCACTCCAAGGGGGCCCTAGGGCGAAAAAAACCTGGCTGCCCAAATGCAATGCTGCTTACAGCTCCAACCTTTTTCTGAAACGCCTCCGGTAAGTCAAACGGGATTATGCCAAAACCCGCGGTTGGTTCAGTAACTCTGTCCCAAAAAGCCTTCAGCCTTTCAACCCGCCTTTCTGGCGGATTCCCGGCAATAATTGCGGAGTTAATCGATCCTATTGAAACACCAATAACCCATTTAGGGTGCAGGTTGTGCTCAGCCAATGCCGCATAAGCCCCAGCCTGATAGGAGCCTAACGCACCTCCGCCTTGAAGCAAGAGAACGACTCGAGGGTCGGACAATACCGTAAGATCGTCCTGATCTGGCTTTACGGTCAACTTTAGTTCCTTTCACCTGCGGCAGACTTTGCAAGATCGCCCAAATGCCATTCACAAAATGGACTTTACCTAGGTCGAACTAGATCATAGAATTAACAACTCAAG
>JAKBHQ010000199.1:3105-4873 GCA_021836665.1 Thermoplasmata archaeon | reverse complement strand
GAAGAACGACTTCGAAACCGGCGAGCATCGCAACCTCTGCAATCCCCGAACCCATGATTCCCGAACCGACAATTCCGATCTTGTTAATCTGCATAAGCCCAAAATACCGAAAATTAATGCTGATATGTGTAGTACTTTGAATCCAATTGTCGCTTTTATCTCCTAAAGGCCCATTAACGACCCGAATCGGAGAATTAATCTAGCCCTGCGTCGTCCGGTACTCCCGAAAAATCGAGACCCACCCCCTCGGGGCTAGCGGTAAATCACAAAAAGGAACGTGTCAAATGTCCCACAAGTCGGCGTCGAAGAAGGATTCGCACTGAATTTAATCATCCTTCCAACTTCGCCAGAACCTACTCGGCGATCCGAGGTACTAGCATCGCTAATGTACCACGCCAGAGAGAAGAGCTACCTCGCACCTCGGTCAATCGGATGTCCGGCTCGAATGCGCTGAAATCTACCGGCTATCCGGTTAGTTATATCCATATAAGGATCAAGCTAAGCGTTCCTTTGGAGGTCTTGACATGTCGATTAAGAGCGCCAAATGGACCGTAAGGCCCGGAGTTTGGCATTCTCGGGGAACTGAAGAAGTTCTCAAAATTATCACAACTACCCCGGTGTTTCACCATCTAATTGCGACGGCAAAGGTCTCAACTGCGATGATCGTAGTTGACGATCTTGGGGTACCTACCTTCGCGAGGGTAGTTGTGGAGACGGATTCATTGATAGGGATGACTGCGAAACTTTCCGAAAGAATTAGATCTCAATCGATCCTTGACTGCGCAAAATACCCCCAGATACTCTTTGAGTCCGACTCCTTTCAGCCCCTAGTGGAGGGCTTCAGGGTAAGTGGGACACTTCAAATAAAGGGGCGGAGGATAAAGAAGGACCTGTGGGTCAAGAAGCTCACCTGGAGCGGCGTCGAGGCCCTGGCGATAAAGGGGCACCTCGATCTGGCTGCATCCGAAATCGGAGTCGGGTTGATCAAAAGGAGGTGCTTGGCCAATACACTGCGGGTCGAGTTCGCTACAACTTTGGAGTTTCAAGCCGACTAGTCATCTTCGGTCACATAACTAGCGAGGTCGTGAGCTCTGCAGTTTACAGATGACCTATCCTAGCCACAAAAGTTGCCATTTGAAAGCCACACCCGGGGCGAGGCCCGGGAGTGATTCCAACTTCTATCGCAACGACTTCAATTCTCGAGCCTAAAACTTGAAACTAAAGCTTGAGTTGAGTGCTCAAGGCGGCGGCCTTACAAAAACCCCCACACTTCTTGCGGTTTCATGCGGTCGCCGGTCTCCTCGAATGCGTTAGGGCCACTTCTAGAGCCCTGCCCTGTTCGCAGTTCTCCACGAACTCGCCCCAATCGATAGCTGTCACTTCCGGGGAGTATCTATCGGGGAATCTCGACCCTCGGCTCGAGTTCCGAAATAGATATTTCGCTACCCGATGCGAAGAGCTTGACCGACCCGACCCCCTGGATTCGCCAAACTCCATTTCCCTCTCTTATTAGAGCCGTCCGCTCGTCCACTCCGGCAACGACGATTCCGCCTGCGGCCAAAGAGACCGTACGCTGTTCCTTGGACTTATCCCACGTATCGAAGTGAGGCACGAAAGCCATCTTTCTGATCAGGCCGAGGCCGAGTGTCAAAGCCCCGCCACGGGGATCTGACATCGGGTCGGTGAGAACCATACCGCCGGCTGAACTTCCAGCTAGTACCGCTCCCTTGAGCCAGGCCTCCTTTATGGCCGCAAGCGCTGGGGTAGC
>JAKBHQ010000199.1:0-3095 GCA_021836665.1 Thermoplasmata archaeon | reverse complement strand
AGGTGCATAGGAGAACCACCAGATAGGTAGATGAATTTCGCACCTTTGATCCTGGCAATGAGCTCTTCATTGAAGGCATCCGGCCTGCTCAGGATCATAACCCCCTCTACTTCGACACCCAGGTCTTTGAAGTATTTCGTCGCCCATTCGATTGACCTTTGGGGAAATTCGTAAGCCGCCGCCGTAGGTAGTACCACGACCTTCTCAGTCTTCGCTGATTCAATTAATTGTCCGTCGAAGCTACATCCTTCGTTCCACTCTGCCCCGCCGACGAGGGCTAATGGACCCGGCGACAACTTTGACCTCTGTGACATCTGGCACCCTTTTATTCAATAGAGGCTATGACCCTATTAGATCCTGGCCTAAATAAAACCATCCAACGAGCGAGGCTCTCTCGGTCGATTTCCGGATCGACCTCCGGCCAATCGACGTGCACTATAAATTCGATAGACCTTTGGACACTACGTTACTCGAGGCTAGGTCTCGGGGAACCTTCAAAGACGGTCCAAATTGCACCGCTAAATGTCTCCGCCCCTACATACCGGCTTCTCCGGCGCACTAGGTACAGAAACACAAATTGCTCGCTAAATTGCTAACCTTCGACGACGTCCTGAAGTCTTTCGACTTCGACTCCAATTTCTTCCAGCCAGCCTAGAGCGCTTTCAAGATTGGCATTCTCTCCATCTAGTTCGCAGACGATCCAACCTATCGAGTCTTCTACCGACGCACGCCTGATGTTGGCCGAAACGTCGAAGACCTTGGCGAGTTCAAAGACCACTGGCCTCTTCACTAAGTTATCCTTATACAGCAACTTCACTCTCATTTGAGCCACAGTTCCCCCTACTCGCTCCACTTGACAAGTAGGGCATCGTTGAGGCTACCGGAACGAAATCCCCGTGGATCAACGGTGAGGCTAGCGTATCCGAGCTTGGCGAATTCCCCCTCAACCTCATCTAGAACCGCCGTCAAGCGCTTGATGTCTCCGAGTGGAACTTCGACCTTTGCACATTCGCCGAAGTGCCTCACCCGATTAATCCCAAAGCCATACTCCTTCAGTATTGCCTCTGCCATCTCGATCCTTTCGAGGGACTCTACGGTCACGCGAGTACCATAGGGGAGGCGAGACGAAAGGCACGGGGCCGCCGGTTTGTTCCAAACCTCGATACCAAGTGCGAGCGAGATCTCTCTAACTTCACGCTTTGTAATTTCTGCCTGAACAAATGGAAATACTGCACCTTGGCTCTTTGCGGCTTCCTGCCCGGGCCTGTAATCCGACAGGTCATCCAGGTTGACACCGAGGACCACTTTGGCGTCGCGTTCCAGTGCCAAGGGGGAGAGGGCGTCCATCAACGAAGACTTACAGTAAAAGCAACGGAGGGAGTCATTACGCAAGTAGCGTTCGTCGTCGAACTCACCGGAGAGGACCTCTTGGAAGTTAAGTCCCCAATCGGCGGCAAATTCTTCGGCCCGAGACCTCTCTTGCCGAGCCAAAGAGGCGGAGACCGAGGTCACCACCAAGGTATTGTCACTACCTAGCACCTTGGTAGAGAGCACCGCCAAGAGCGAGGAATCTACGCCGCCTGAAAAGGCCACGACCACCCTTTTCAGGTCGCTAATCGCCCTTTGAAGCCTTCCAAGGGCCAGCTGGGTTCCTCGTGATGACTCCAATGACTCTAAATCATTTTTGTCGGAGAAGTAAGGTAGTTCTTGATCCATCATCTCAAAGGTTATCCTCGGGCTGACGCCCGCCTACCTTCCTATCTGCTCGGCTAGCTGTTCCGGTTCAAGCAAGACCCCCATATAGAACTTGCCAAACTCGGCATACACCGCCGAAGCCTCGTCGTAGCGCATGGTGTAGACGACCGCTTTTAGGTCGTCAGGTCTCTCCGCAAAGAGGGTAACCCCCCACTCCCAATCGTCGACCCCCGCTGAACCGGTAACAAGTTGTACGATCCTTCCGGCAAACTTGCGGCCAGAGGCGCCATGTTCAAACATCAAACGTTCACGCTCTTGATATGGAAGCTGGTACCAGTTCTGATCCACGTTGCGCCGCTTCGACATCGGATAGAAACAGATGGTCGAGCTTCCCTTGGGTGGGAGCCTCTTTGGATAGAGCCTGAGCCTCCTTTGATCCTCTGGGACGTTAGCCGCGTATTCCGACACCTCTGTCATCGACACGTATGAGTCCACGACCTCCAAGCCCGACCTTTGGATCTCGGACTGTAGGGTCCTCAAACGCAGAAAGTCGGCAGCTACCGCCATGACCCCCGCATCAGCCTTATGCCCCAAAACGCCGAAGGTTACCAGTATCAAGCCCTCCTCCCTGAAACCCTTACAGGCCGCCAGGAAGGCCTCCTTGTCGAAGCCCACGGAAGGCTTACAAAATAGGTGCAATACCCCAAGACCGTCCCTTGGGGTCATCGGATTGACACCCTCTTGGTTTCCAACCTCCTTTTTGGGGTCGGTAACGGTAAGGGAATCGCCAGAATTGACTTTCAAATGCCTACCTACCTTGCTCAACCATCGCCGCCGTGGCGTCACCCGTGGCGTCGAGTACGTCGATCACCCGAAATGCGCCTTGCGCCGATGGAAATTCACCGCTTATCGCCTTATGGGACCTGTGGGCTTCGGCTACTTCGGTGTGGTACTTCTCCAACCTCGCAATGAAGTCCGGATCGGCGTATATCGTCCCATCGACCAGCGGGCCTTGGCTCTTATTTAAGATAGCGAGTACGTCCTCGCCGGTTAGTGTCTTCGCCGACTCGAGGGCGTGGGCGACCGAAAGGACACCCGTCCTATTCTCCTCTAGCGCCTTGATCGTGTCCCTGAAAACCGAGTCGAGTCTCGCCTCGATCCTGTCCTCTATCGAGCGGGGTAGCTCCTTTGGTCCAGCTGGACGTCCCTGCTTGGTTCCAGCACCGATCCCTGCACTCTGGGTGACCCCGTGCGAGGAGATCGTAGAACCCATGCCCCAGTACCCCTCCATCAAAGTGGCGAGGACCGTGGCACCTTCGAGGTCCGCTGACACCCCCGACGAATTATCACCCATAAAGAACATTCGCTCGCCTGCGAGGCTCGCAAGAGCGACCATTATG
>JAKBHQ010000435.1 GCA_021836665.1 Thermoplasmata archaeon | reverse complement strand
GTCGAAGAGGAGATTACTGTACTGCTGGCCGACGTCGAAGATTAAGGCCGGAATGCAGGTTGCTTTAGCGAAGTTCAAAGGTAGTGCACCACGAAGGGATAAAGTTCACTAGTCTGTTTGGGGTCCTGGCGATTAGGTGGATTGCCCCCGTAGCTCAGGGGATAGAGCATCGGTTTCCTAAACCGTGTGCGCAGGTTCGAATCCTGCCGGGGGCACTGAATATTCCTATTTCGGCCCGCAATTGATCGGTCTGTTCCATTCATTTAGGCGGGAGTGGAAAGACTCTGTTTGTGCTCAGCTTTGTATGCAGTTGCCGAAAGATTTCGTTGGTGTCCGTTTTCGTCGAGTTGATAACCGAAATACCAGATAGTGGCGTTTTTGCTCCCGACTTCCGATTTGGGCGAAATTCAACTTTTAGCCGAGTAAATACCCTCATCAGAAACTGTCGGCGTCGCCGGGACTTATTTTTGGGCACCTAAATAGGTTAGGCCTAACAGATGAGCCATTTCGGAAGCGTTATCGGCTGAAGGTCAGGCTTGTGAGCTCAGCTTGGTCTTTTATGGCTGTCTGGAAGGTCTGCTAGCGTGAAGTCTACAGAGGAACCTTAGAAGTGATTAGGAATTAGGGATGAATGAGTAGGAATTCTGCCCAGGGGTGGGAGGAAAGCGACACGAACCGCGGCCTCAAGGAGATGTTCTCCGCATTTGAGGTGATCCCTTTTAGATGGGTGTGGACCGCTGCTCTAAGCGGAAACTCAGGTCGATTCGCCGTTATTCTCGTGGCAGGCTGGGAAGCCTATCGGCTAGGCCATCATTCATCTTTTTGGCCGAGCATGGTGAGCCTGTTACTCCTAATTCCGTCGATGTTTTTCGGTTTATTCGCTGGAAGTGCAGCGGACCGGAGAAATCGAGCCCGAATGGCCGCTAGCGGACAGCTGGTTAATGCCGTTAGCTGTGCTCTGGCAGCGATATTTGCAGCGACTGGAGAGCTTAATCTTTTCTACCTGCTGGTTTTCACCGCCGCCATAGGCATAGGAAATTCAATCCAGGGGCCAGCATGGCAGGCAATGATTCCAGATCTTGTTGGTCGGGACAGACTTTTGAATGCCAGTATGACGACTCGAATAGCCCAACAGGGGGCAGAGCTTACCGGACCGGCTATCGCCACAATCGTTCTGACTGGATGGGGACCGAGCGAGGCATTCATGCTTTGTATGGGCTTTTATCTGGCTGGTGTTGGAATGCTCTGGCATATTCGGCATGAGGCGACGACTCCGGAAAGAATTACAGAGCGTCCCCGGGTCGTGGGTCAGGTTGTCGAAGGGTTTGAATATATCCGAAAGAAGGCACCTCTTGCCACGATGTTGGTTTGGGTCGGACTTCACTGCAGTCTAACCATGGCTTCGGTAGGGATACTACCGGCCGTCGCTACGACGAACCTAAATGGAAATGCCGGGGCATACGGCTTGCTGTTGACGTCCTTTGGACTTGGGTCGGTGATCGGGCCTCTGTTTATGATGGCACTTGGACGTCGCTTACCAGCGGTACCTATCCTGTTGGTCTCTGGGGTACTGAGCGGTCTGCCCTTGGTTAGCTTGGGCCTAGTCCACAACCTGGGCATCGACATAATCTCAGCTGCGATTGCAGGCGGTGCACAAGCGGTTTTCATGGCCGGAATATATTCGGCCAATCAAGGTGCTTCGACTGATCTCATGCGGGGTCGAGTGGCAAGTGTGCAGCTATCACTGACCACCGGCACCATGGGTATTGTAGGAATTGGATGGGGCGCCCTGGTCGCCTTGGTATCTCCCGGCATAATCCTGGCACTGCCAGGAACGATGTTCGTATGTGCCTGTGTTCCCTTCGCCTTGAAAAGACACGAGATTACCAGGGCATTGGAGTCAAATGCGGACGAATTTAAAGGAGGCATCTAGATCGTGCCGATGCCGATGGCCGGGATGTCTTCACAGCCCTATATCTTTGCTGCGCTGGTTTTGATTGGATTCCTTGTGGTGGTGGGCGGAGCGACTATCGTAGTTGGTCGACTGAACCGAAAAAGGGACCGGGGCAAAAGCGGCGAGCCAAGACGCTAATTTAAAGCGACCATTTCAATGGCTACTAGCTGATTATCGGAACGGAGCTGGGAACTAGAGTTCGGCGTCGTTCCTGTTCTTTGCCTCTATATCGTACCTTATCGAATAGGTCTAGAGGAGCCTATCGGCTTGAAAGCAGCTCGGAGAAGAGTCATGCCGATACGGTATCGTTACTCTGTTGCGCATAGCTGGCCTTCTAAAGAGTGACCCTAGCTTTGTAAATTTGCCGACAAGCAAATGACGTGAGTGGCCTAGCCGCAAGGCATGCTTTGGGCGAGGTCTTGCAATATGGGTTTCCTGGATAACTTCCCCTCAGACGATGACGCCCCGAGGCGACTATTTGAGCACCTCGGGGCGTAATTTATAGCGGCGAGCCGCTAAGCCATTTTTCTCTTTCGCAGCCATTGCCCAACTAAGCCGAGTCCGCTGAGTGCAAATGCTGACGCTATGACCCAGTACAGTTCGGACGACCAAGGCTTACCAGTATCGGCGACTGGAACCACTATCGTCGTGGGACCGGCTGAAGCTGGCGACGCAGACCGTGTCGTGTTCGGGGTCGTGTTCGGGGTCGTTGTCGGGGTCGTGGTCGGGGTCGTGGTCGTGGTCGTGGTCGTGGTCGTGGTCGTGGTCGTGGTCGTGGCAGGCGGGATGGTGGTGGTAGTAACTGACCCTGTGGTTGCGGCAACTACCACGGTGCATTCGTTATTCGAGTTGCTACCAGTTTCAGTGGTTGTCGAGAATGACCCGCCCTGCGGTAGGTATGACGTTCCATAGCAGTAAGTGCCTGGCAAGGTTGGAGTGAAGCTTCCGGAGGTTGCCGAGCCGTTCAACAGCGCCGTGGTGGAATTTAGTGCACCGCCAGAAGTGGGGGAACAGGAGCTAACGTTTGGTCCGCAAATATAGAACTGGACCGAACCGTTCGGAGTCCCGCCTAGGGGTGTGGTGGTTAAAATGGCATGGTCTGTGATGCTACCACCAACGGGAATCGTCGGAGCCGAGACCGAAGTTGCTATCGAAGTAGCAGCACTCGTAGAGGCTGCGGTGCAGGTCGGAACGGAAATCACGTTTGCTTCAAGGGTGACCGCTCCATTTCTAGCGAGTACCCTTCCGTTGACGTTTGCGTCGGTCAACAAACTCGCAGAGGTTAGAGCCAGGATTGTGCCATCAAAGGTTGAGTTAGTTCCTAAAACTGCCGAACTACCTACTTGCCAGAAAACGTTACACGCCTGAGCACCCCCGGTGAGGGTAAAGGTGCTGTTTGAAGCGGTAGTTAGTGTAGAGGTTGTCTGAAAGATGAAGACGGCGTTTTGGTTCCCTTGTGCGTCGAGGGTTACTTGCCCGGTTACATTTAGTGAAGATGCCGATGAGTAGATTCCGGGTCCTAGAGTTAGCCCTCCTAAGTCCAAGTTAGGACTCAAAGTAGACACGGGAGTTGCCGGCGTTCGACCCGCAGCATCCAAATAGGCGGTAGTGAGGTCACTCTGGGCCTGGGTGGCGACTGCATCGGCAACGTACTCGGTGCCGTTAGAGACGATACCCGGTGGGAATCCCGTGACTGCGCTACCAGGACTAAGTCCGAGGCTGCCCGAGATTGTCGAGGAGCCGGTATTGGTCACGGTAGTGCCCGCAAGGATCGCAAATGTGCTCGCCGTTCCCATCGCGACGGGGCTAGGCGAACTAGTCGTTGCCAAAGCGGGCTCACTGGTGGAGATGACTCCGGCTATCACCATGGACGACCCCAGGAGGATAGGAGCAAAGAGCCTAACCGACTTACCGATGACAGAAATTTTGAGAAATGGGTGCCTCTGCATTATCTGGTGGTTCTTTTTTCAGAGGTGTAAACGGGGATGGGAATCAAGACGGGCCTAGTAGTCCCGTTGAGTGGATCGAGCCAGTCTGGCAGGTGAAGGCGAACTTTGATTCGGCTTGGATCGATCCGAGGAATTTGAAGGGAGGAGAGAAATGTAAACAGTCTCGAGCTTGATACCATCGTAAGCTCTTTCTGAAGCTCCTACGCTTAGGCCGTCGAGGACGGTTTGTTAGGGTGGTGCTTCCTTTCATAGCATACCACACATGGGTATAGCTTGCAAGGAGTCCTTGGATCTGCCAGCCTAGAGTAAGGTCGAGGCTTTGGTAGCTGGGTGGTATTTGTGCCAACATACCATCGTCGGGACAACCTTGAATTGTCTCATTTGATCTCGGGCAGCTGGTAGTAATGTACCGGCTAAACCTGGATGTTGTAGTTTTTGCGTCAAAAATAAAAGGCCTTAATCATTCGGCTTCGAATTGTGCTTAGATGTGATTTTGGACCCACATCTAAGCAGGTGACGGAGGCCGGCTGGGTGAGAGTTGTGAAGTCTGTATCTGCTCGGCCGCCATCCCCTCCACTGCTCTAAAGGTTATCCTCCGTCGAGGGAATCATTGGAATTATCTCTGAGCTTTAGGTGCGACTCCGTAAGTTTGAGTCAGATCAGTTGATCGATTGTCCATTTTGCTGAGGGTGGTGCAACGAGATTTGCGCTGGGCATTTGCGCTGGGCATTTGCGCTGGGCATTTGCGCCGGGCATTTGCGCTCGCCATACCCAAGGCCCCACAATTGTTCGAATTCTATAGCGAGATTACACTTTGGTAGATTCCAAAATCGAGGCCATGATTACCTGGGTAGGGACGTCGAGGGGTAGTTTTGTAATAGCGTCGAAATTGTTTGACTGAGCACGATTCGTCGGTTGGCAGTAGTCGACTCATCGATCAGTTTCGGTTTCAGTCGACGACTGTTAACCGAATATCCCAAAAAAGGAG
>JAKBHQ010000336.1 GCA_021836665.1 Thermoplasmata archaeon | reverse complement strand
GATGATCTGTTTTTTGTTCCCTGGGCAAGGCTCGCAGAAGCCACAGATGGGACAGCCGTGGACCGAACATCCTTCGTGGGAGCTAGTAGCGGAGGCATCAAATGCGAGTGGGCGCGATATCGAGCACTTGCTGTTGAACGCGACCGCCGAAGACCTCTCGGTGACGCGTAACACGCAGCTTGCAACCTACGTGATGTCAATGATCGCCTTAGACGCTGTCGAAAGGTTGGGAATTGTTCCGCAGCTTGTGGCTGGACATTCATTAGGTGAATACTCGGCCCTTGTGGCTGCAGGTGCGCTGGCGTTCGACTCAGGTGCAAAATTAGTCGCCGAGAGATCGGAAGCGATGGCCATCGCCGCCGAAGAGTCCCCTGGTGCAATGGCCGCCTTATTAGGCATCGAAGACGAGGTCGCCGAGAGGGCATGCGACATGGTTGAAGGGGTCTGGGTAGCGAACTATAACTCCGGTGGACAGATCGTAATTGCCGGTACTAAAGATGGGGTAGCCCGGGCGTGTGAAGTCGCCAAGGAGATGGGTGCAAAGCGTGCCATGGTCATACCGGTTGGTGGTGGATTTCACACGCCTTTGATGGATTCGGCAAAAGCCAGGCTGAAAAAAGCCCTTATATCCACTCGCTTCTATGATGCTGAGGTTCCAGTTGTCGCCAACGTCGACGCAACCGAGCATTTTTTGGCCTCGGACTGGCCGGGTCTCCTTTTGGAGCAACTGACATCTCCGGTTAAATGGTCACAAACCCTTAAGCTGATTCACGGACTTCATCCACACCTGCTAATCGAAATGGGACCTGGAGCTGTATTAGCGGGACTCGTGAGACGGGCAATGCCCGAAGCAAGAGTCTTGAGCGTATCGAGCCCAGACAACCTAGATGACCTCGTTGAAGCAATCTCTGAAGCTGGCCCCTTGCATGAATTTGCAAAAGCTCATCACGGAGAGCACCTTTTTATGCAGGAAAGGATAGTGGTGAGTCCAATTGCCGGAATTTTCGTTCCTGCCCAAGAGACGGTGTCAAGTGAGCCCCTAAAGGAGGGAGCTTCCATCACCGTTGGTGAGGTCCTCGGACGGGTTAACGACACCGAAATTCGCTCACCTTTCGAAGGTACGCTAATGGGAATAATAGCTCTAGAAGGCGAGAGAGTAACACCGAGTCAGCCACTTGCTTGGCTAAAAACAGAAGGAGCATCGAGATAGTGGGATTCGGAGCAAGAATTATCGGCTGGGGGTCCGCTGTACCGGACAAGGTGGTCACAAATGCCGAATTTGAAAGTCGCATGGAAACTTCTGATCAATGGATAACCGAGCGAACCGGAATCAAGGAGAGGCGATGGGGGGGAACTACATCCTCGCTATCCATAGAGGCGGGAACTGCTGCGATCAAGCGTGCTGGTATAAGCCCTGCCGACATCGACCTCCTTATCTTGTCGACCACAACGCCTGATCAAGCGGTCCCTGCTACCTCGGCGGTTGTCTCTCATAAGATAGGGACCTCCGGAGGGGCCTTTGACCTGAATGCAGCGTGCGCAGGCTATGTCTACGCGATGGTCACCGGAAGAGCCATGATCGGCGCTGGGATAAATAAAAAGGTGCTCGTTTTAGGAGCTGACACCCTTTCCCGAATAACCGACATGGATGATAGGGGTACCGCAATTCTTTTTGCAGATGGAGCCGGCGGTGTCGTCCTCGAAGCAACCGAGGGAGAGGACGATTTTTTAGGGTGGGACCTAGGAGTCGATGGCTCGGCACAACCGATCCTTTATGCCGATCATGGTAGCTATCTCAGGATGGAAGGTCGCGAGGTCTACAAGAAGGCAGTTAGGGTCATGGTCGAATCCGCAGAAGTAGCCATGCGTCGTGCGGGGGTTACTTCTGACGACATTGCGCTATGCGTTCCACACCAAGCGAATATCAGAATCATCGAGGCCGCGTGTAACAGGCTATCGATACCGATGGAGCGTGCATCGGTTGTACTTGATCGCTTCGGGAACACTTCCTCGGGATCTATACCTTTGGCGCTGGTCGACGCTGAGGAAAAAAATCGCCTAAAGCCCGGTGACCTCGTGTTGTTTTCCGGATTCGGAGCCGGAATGACCTGGGCTAGCGCCGTTGTTCGCTGGAGTGGGAACTAGTGAATCAGGCCACATCAAGACACGTTTTTATTACCGGAGGTGCCACCGGGATAGGTCTCGCTACCGTTAGGCAATTTCTCAATTCTGGCGATAAAGTCACTCTCTGTTATAGGACACACGAACCCCCGTCAGACCTATCGCCGAAGGATAATCTTTTCGAGGCAAAGGTAGATGTCACTTCGCAGCATGATATTGAACGCGCGTTTAAAGATGGTGAGGATCGATTTGGCCCGGTAGGAGTCCTCGTCGTCAACGCCGGTGCCACCGTCGATACCCTGATGCTAAGAATGTCGGAAGATGCCTGGAATAAGACTATCGAGACAAACCTCACCGCAAGCTATCGACTAACAAAACGGGCACTTGCCTCAATGGTAAAGAACCGATATGGAAGAATAGTGCTCATTTCATCGGTAGTAGCGGTAATGGGTTCGGCGGGTCAGGCAAATTACGCTGCCTCGAATCCGATCTTGATCGGCCTGGGTAGGTCTTTGGCGAGGGAAGTTGCCTCTCGCAACATAACCGTAAACATCGTCGCCCCCGGAGCGGTGGCGACCGAGATGGTCTTGAGTCTCCCTCAGGCACGGTTAGACGCGTTAGCTAAAGAGACTCCGGTTGGAAGGATAGCCCAGCCTAAAGAGATCGCCAGCGCAATTTGTTTCCTAGCTTCAGACGAAGCTTCGTTTATTACAGGTGCCGTCTTGGCTGTGGACGGTGGTCTTTCAATGGGAATCTGATTCCTTTTGAATTCCAGTTTTTACGCAGCCGAAGAGCTGTCCGCCGAAGGTCGGTTGGCAGTAGATGTGTCAGTGAAAGGACTCGAAATGGACCAGCAGGAGTCGTTTGAAAAGTTCAAGGGTTGTGCCGTCAAGGTGCTAGGAGTAACACCTGATCAGGTCACCCTTGACGCACGCTTCGCAGAAGATCTCGACGCGGACAGTCTTGATCTAGTTGAATTAGTCATGGCCCTTGAAGACGAGTTCGGTGTCAACGTCGAGGAGTCAGAACTCGAAGGTGTTCAAACCGTACAGCAAGCCTATGAGCTAGTTACCGGGAAGATGGGATGAAAATAACTTGGGGGCCAAATGGGCCGAGCGACGGAATTGATGCTCCTTATAAGGTAGCTATAGTCGGCGTTGGGGTAATAAGCGGCATCGGGAGTTCCAAGGAGAAGTTCTGGAAGGGACTTTTCGGACCAGCGCCGGTTGGTATGAGAACGGTCGACGATTTTGACCCCTCGTTGTGGCTCGGACCAAAAGAGATCCGTCGCCATGACCGTTTCAACCAATTTGGGATCGCAGCCGCTTCACTCGCATTGGAGGATGCTGGAGACTTGCGGATTACCGATCCCGCAAGGGCGGGAGTACTGGTAGGAACCGGTGTTGGCGGGCTCGAAAGCCTAGAGACCCAGGTTATGGTTGGAAATACGCGCGGTTTCGATAGGGTGACGCCCTTTTTGGTTCCCTTGATGATGGCCAATGCTGGCGCCGCCTCAATTTCCATGCGTTTCGGTCTAGAAGGACCTTGCGAGACGACGGTGACGGCCTGTGCGGCAGGAACCCAGGCTATAGGCAATGCTGCAAGGTTGATCGCCAGCGGTCGATGCGACGTCATGTTCACTGGAGGGTCTGAGTGCGCAATGACCGAAACGGCTAAAGCCGGCTTTCGCAACATGACCGCCATGTCCAACGCCGGGATATCCCGTCCATTCGATAAGGATAGGGACGGTTTTATGATGGGCGAAGGGGCGGCAATCCTCATACTTGAAGAGCTTGAAAGAGCGAAGGCAAGGGGAGCTCATATCTACGGCACTATCGATGGAGCCGCTTCCAACGCCGATGCCTACCACATAACCGCACCTCGCCCACACGGCATCGGTGCGGCGTCGTGCATGCAACTAGCAATCGATGACGCGGGACTCCATCCTTCCGACATAGCCCATATCAACGCCCACGGAACTTCAACACCAATGAATGATCTTGCCGAAGGTGAAGCTATGAATCTGGTTTTCGGACCCAAAACTCCGCCAGTTACCTCGGTAAAAGGAGCACTCGGTCACTCCTTTGGATCTGCGGGAGCTTTGGAAGCGGTAGCTGCGTGCCTAACCATCGAACATCGGATCATCCCGCCCACGGTTGGCACTAAAGATATTGATCCGGACATTCATGTCGATGTGGTAATGCACGAGGGTCGGCCATTTACTCCCGGTCCGATCATTTCGAACTCGTTCGGTTTTGGTGGACACAACGGTTCGATAATCATAAGCCCCTACCAAGGCTGACGAAACGTTCCTGGGGAGGCAACTGGCGTCGATAGATAACCCGACCGGTTCATATATCGCACCAATCTGAGGGTCGAGACTGATTCGATGAAGAAGTCGTCGGCTGGGCACTAGCTTGGATTCTGTGGAATCAAAAAAAAGCGACATGCCCAGCGGCGCACCCCTTCCAAAAGATGCGGAAATTGGATCCTTCAGCCTCACGCCACCTTGGATTGTAGACGTATCAAAACTCGAGTGGCTAGGTGAAATCAACTCCTTAAGGGAGCGGACCCGCGCCGAACTACCTTCTTTAATCAAAAAGCGGAGGATACCTCCGGCGAATAGAGTTATCGGAACGGGCTTTCAACTCGGAAAAGCGCTCGTGCTTTGGCGATTGGTAGAGCGTAGGTCTGGTGGATCAGTTTCAAAGCGTGGAATTTCTCACCGCCTTCGAGACGCATTTGAGGAACTTGGGCCAACCTACATCAAATTAGGGCAGATACTCTCCGCAGGAAATGGAATA
>JAKBHQ010000438.1 GCA_021836665.1 Thermoplasmata archaeon | reverse complement strand
CGATGGTATTCGACGAAATAGATGCAGGAATCGGTGGTGAAACGGCTTTGCACGTTGGCCGGGCTCTTTCTCGATTATCGAAGGACCGCCAAGTAATAGTCGTCACTCACCTTCCTCAGGTAGCAGCCTTCGCAGACTTCCAATATGTTGTGGAAAAGGAACTGGGGTCTGGTCGCGCCGACACTTCGGTTCGCCCCGTTGTCTCTTCTGAAAGGATAAGCGAGATCGCGAGAATGCTTTCTGGTCAGTCGACCTCTGAAGCGGCCCTGAGACATGCTTCGGAACTGTTGGAGCTGGCGAGAGTGACGAGGAAAGCGACTTAGTGGTGTCAGATTCGCAAGCTGATCATCTTGAATTGTCAAGTTAGTTCGGGAGAAGATTACATCCCGAAGCGCTGGTATGTTTTGTGTAATTTTGTGAATGGAGATGGGTTTTGGCGAAGCATATTTTTGTAACGGGTGGCGTTGCCAGCTCGCTAGGCAAAGGCATAACTGCTTCGTCCCTTGGGAGGCTTCTCAAGCAGCGAGGATTGAAGGTGGTACTTCAAAAGCTAGACCCATACATCAATGTCGATCCTGGCACTATGAACCCCTTTGAGCACGGCGAGGTATTCGTGACCGACGATGGGTCTGAGACCGACCTCGACTTGGGTCATTACGAGAGATTCGTAGACGTATCTTTGAGGAGACCCTCCTCGGTTACTACCGGGTCAATTTACCAGGCAGTCATTGCCAGGGAGCGAAAAGGTGACTACCTTGGCAAGACCGTCCAGGTTATTCCCCACGTTACCGACGAAATAAAAGCTCGCATTAAGGCTATTGCCACCGATGATGTCGATGTGGTAATTACCGAAGTCGGCGGTACTGTCGGCGATATTGAGATCCTACCTTTCTTGGAGGCGATTCGCCAGTTTAGAAAGGATGTCGGCAGGAGCAACGTCTGTTACATACACCTGACTCTCATTCCGTTTCTTGGCACTTCAGGGGAGCAGAAGACGAAGCCGACGCAGCATTCTGTTACCGAACTCCGGTCTAGGGGTATTCAGCCCGACGTTATCGTTACTCGATCTGACAAGCCGTTAGCCCAAGGCCTCAAAGAGAAGATCTCGATGCTCGCCGACGTCAATGAAGCCGCGGTTGTGTCAGCGGTCGATCTAGACAACATCTATCTGGTTCCCCAAGCCCTTCATGAAGAGGGACTAGACGACTACGTTTTGGAACTCCTCCAGTTCGACAAGGATAATTATCCGTTGGACCTTACGGTTTGGAATGCCATGGCCGAGAAGGCCGCTAACCCCAAGCGAACCGTGAAGATCGGGATAATAGGTAAATACATTAATCTTGCCGACGCCTACTTGTCCGTAGTGGAAGCGCTCAAACATGGCGGACTTTTCTATGACACGAAAGTGGACATAGAGCTAATATCGGCCGAGCAGATTACACCAATGCTGGCAGCGAGTACTCTGGCAGGCTTGGACGGAATTGTGATCCCTGGTGGGTTTGGGAACAGAGGCATCGAAGGAAAGATAGCGGCGGCTAGCTTTTCGAGAGAACACGGACTCCCTTGCCTAGGAATCTGCCTCGGTTTGCAGACGATGGTCATTGACGTAGCTCGTAACGTCGTCGGCCTAGAGGGGGCTCACTCTAGGGAGTTCAGCGAGGAAAGTCAGTACCCGGTGATTGACCTCATGGAGGAGCAGCGATCGGTTGCCAACATGGGCGGCACGATGAGGCTGGGAGCCTACGTGGCGAGGCTCACACCTGGAACTCAAGTGGCAAAGATTTACGGGGAAGAGATCGTTTCGGAGAGGCACCGCCATAGATTTGAGGTCAACCCGAGGTATAAGCAAAGACTCGAGGACGGAGGCCTGGTTTGTTCGGGACTGTCACCTGACGGATCTTTGGTCGAATTCATCGAACTTCCAGGACACCCTTATTGGATAGGGACTCAAGCTCATCCAGAGTTTAAATCACGACCGGACAGACCCCATCCACTCTTTCGAGAATTGGTTGCAGCTGCGCTATCCTATTCTGCCAGTGAAGCAAGGAGCGAAGGTCCCGACTCCGAAGCCGACGAGTTCCAAAGTGTAAAGGTTCCATTGTGACGGCCGAAATCATTTCACAACGTGTGGTTTGGAACGGTGGCTTCCTATCGGTTTCTGAAGACACCTTCGAGTTCGATTCTGGTTCGATGGTGTCCCGCTTAGTGGTGCACCATCCTGGAGCGGTCGTGGTGGTACCGGTGACCTCTGATGGATTGGTGGTGGCAATAAGGCAGTTTAGGGCCGCAGCGCAGGGAGAGTTGGTGGAGTTGTGCGCTGGCAAAAGGGACATCCTCGGAGAGCTTCCTGTTGAGACCGCAAGGAGGGAGCTTAAAGAAGAGTTGGGCCTTGAAGCGGAGGAATTCGTAGAGCTTGCTGGCTTCATGAATTCACCTGGATTCTGCGACGAATCTACTCATCTTTTTATAGCTCGCGGACTCAGCCATGTAGGTAGGGTTCCTCAAAGCGTCGAGGAGGCTGAATCCAAGGTGATCGTGTTGCGGCTAGAAAAGCTGGCCGATTACCTTGCTGATGGAACCGTCAAAGATGCCAAGACGATTATTGGACTATTTCAGGCGCGGGAGTTTATTACATCGGAGCGCACCCCATCGGACTACCCCCAAGATCAGCACGATCTGATTGAACGAATTGGCTCCGATTGAGTTGGGATGGTGGAAATAGCTGGAGAAGACGGCAGCAAACGACGGGAGTTATCCGAGTTCGGTTCGCTCTTTCTGGCCGATCTGTCGGTTCGTAAAGGTAGGTCGGCCGCCACGCTGAAGTCTTATGAATCAGATTTCTTGATCTTTGAAACCTATCTAGATTCTCGTGGACTTGAATACAGCTCTGTAAGCCGCCAAAATATCGACGAGTACCTTCAATACCTTCTAAAGGACCACGATCCCTACAGCGCGCGGCGGGCGCTTTCTGCGCTGCGAGGACTTTTTAGGTTTCTTGTCAGGTCGGGTCGCATATCAGCTGATCCAGTTTACCTTGTCAAGCCTCCTAGGACCTCTTCCAGGCTTCCAAAAGCACTTTCTGAACGAGAGGTATTGGAACTACTGGAATCGGTCTCAGATGGCTCACCTCTGGCCCTTCGAGACAGGTCGATGCTCGAGTTGCTTTATGGATCCGGCCTTCGGGTGTCAGAGCTCTGTTCCTTGCGGACGGAGGCCTTCCTAGATCATCCCAACCTGCTACTGGTTACCGGTAAAGGAAGTAAGCAACGTTTCGTTCCCCTTTCCAAGGAGGCTCTTTCGGCTACCGAACGGTACGTCTTGCAAGGGCGCAGGTCACTCTTGGCGGGCAAACCCGACAGCGGATTCCTTTTCCTCAATAAAAGCGGTACACCACTCACTCGGCAAGGAGCTTGGCTTACCCTTAAGGGTAGGGCTAGTGCAGTTGGGCTAGGTTCGGTCTTTACGCCCCACACCTTACGCCATAGTTGCGCTACTCATATGGTGGACCATGGGGCCGATCTAAGGGTGGTTCAAGAGTTGCTCGGTCACGCAGATTTATCCACGACTCAGATATATACCAAGGTGTCCATGACCAAAATGATTGCAATTCACAGACAGTTTCATCCCCGCTCGCAGGTTTTGGAGTAAAAATCTGGCTAACTTAGTTAACTATGTCGTCTAAAAAAACAGAGATAAGTCAAGAGGTCCCAGAGGCAGTTGACCTTGCCGGGGCTCGGAAGGCTTTAGAAGAGGAGAAAGTCAGCCTCCAGCAAAAGCTCGAGGAGATGGGTTTTGGGGGTTCTGGGCTTGAGTATGACGATAATTTTGCGGACTCCAGTCAAGTTACCGCCGAGAGGGGCGAAGTGGAGACACTGGTCGCACAATTGAGAGAGGCTCTTTCAGACGTGGAGGTAGCACTTTCGAAGATGAGTTCCAATCGCTATGGGATCTGTGAGAACTGCGGTTTGCCAATATCTGCCGCGAGGCTGGAGGCGATTCCGACGGCAAAACTCTGTATAACTTGCGTCGCCCAAAGGTCTCGCAGGTAGTGGGGGAGTATTTCAAAAAGTACGCGATATTTCTGATCGGTGCATTCATTGTCGTAGCTGCGTTTCTTCGTCATATAATCACCCTTGACACGGGATTGATCCTGCTTGCGATCGTACCGTCGGTGATACTTCATGAGGTAAGCCACGGTTATGCAGCACTCTTTTTTGGTGATACGACCGCCAAGCGTTCTGGGCGACTTACCTTGAATCCAATCGCCCATATTGATCCATTGGGATCAATCATTCTTCCAGCAATCCTGATCCTCAGCGGTGTATCTCCCATAGGTTACGCCAAGCCGGTACCAGTCAACGTGTCCGCACTAAGGAGGCCGAGAAATCAGGCGGTTTGGGTTTCGCTGGCTGGCCCAGCGACCAACTTGGCTATTGCGTCAATTGTGGGGTTCATTCTCCGGGAACGACTTCTCAACGAACTAAATGCCGCAAGGTTTTTGGGGGTGGCTGCAAACGCAACACTTGGAGGTGGGGCCCTCGACCAGTATCTCTTCTACCTGGGGATAATCAACGTAATGCTCGCAATATTCAACCTGATACCGATACCGCCATTGGATGGCTCAGCGGTAGTAGAGCGATTTATTCCCAGCAGACACCTTGCTAGCTATTACGGTCTGCGGCGCTACTTTCTGCCCATTGTTATAGTAATATTCATATTCCTGCCAGCGCTTATGCAGAAACTCTTTACTCCATTTGTGAACGTCTGGTTTAGGGTGTTCATACCGAGCTAATTTTTCGGGGTATTTAGAGCTAGCCACTCTGACGTTGAAAATAACCCTAGAGGGCTAGAGTAAGCCTGGCGATTGTTCAAGGTCATCAAGGTTGTCGAAGGTCAGGATCGAAACGAGCTCTCCTTCGGATATCGGATGTGAGTATAAGAATCCTTGGGCGTAAGGGCAACCCAATTGGACAAGAGAGTCCTGTTGGTCGGCCGTTTCCACGCCTTCGGCCACAATCGATAGCCCCAAAGCATTGGCCATCGCTATTATTGCTCGAACTACTGCGTAATCATTTCCTTGCTCGTCAACGGCGGATACGAACTCCCTGTCTATCTTTAGTGTGTCAAATGGTAGGTGCCTGAGGGTTCGAACCGAGGAATAGCCTGTCCCGAAGTCATCGATTGAGATTAATGTGCCGGCCTCTTTGAGCAGTGCAATGGTCCGACCGATAGTCTCTATGTCGTCCATTGCTACGCTCTCAGTTACCTCCAAGGTGAGCTGGCCGGGTGATATTTCGTACCTAGTTAGCTCAGTCGTAACGATCAGTGCGAAATTTGGGTCTACAAGCTGAAGTTGCGAAACGTTAATCGCAATTTTAAGTGAAATACCATGGTCATTGAGTGTTTTTATGAGGGAACAGGCACTCTTTAGTACTAATTCACCAATACGCGATATTAGTCCAGTACTCTCGGCGAGTTGTATGAACTCTAAGGGAGGGACGATACCGTGGTTCGGTCGCATCCAGCGAACCAATGCCTCTGCTGCGACTATTTTCTTATCGTCGAGTCGCACTATAGGTTGAAACAGCGTAAAGAGTTCTCCGCGATCTATTGCGAGGTGGAGCTCTCGATATTTACTTACGTGATCATCCGCGATTTGGGCGCTCAATGTAGCTTCGACAATTTCATAACGAGCCCGCCCACGCGATTTTGCTTGGTAAACGGCCTGGTCAGCTAGGGAGATCATCTGTGATGCATTCGTGTTTCCAAAACACACGCCGATACTTATACTCACATATACGTCATTGTTCTCAATTGGAAACGGTTCGTCGAAGGCGCTAATAAGGCGACTTGCGATCTCCTCTGCTTGTGTTTGGTCGGCCAGATTTTCCATCAGGATCAAGAATTCATCTCCGCCAAAGCGAGAGACCGCTCTCGCTCCTACGGCCGAATTAGTGAGGCGATTTGCAACTTGTGCCAACAACCCGTCTGCGACAAAGTGACCCAGGCTGGCGTTAATTTCGTGAAAACGGTCGACGTCCACGAAGAATACCGAAGCATATCTACGGTTAGTGATTGACCTTGCAATCGAGTCGTCGAGTTTGTTCTCAAACTGACTGCGTCCGGATAGTCCGGTGAGGGGATCGTGCAACCGGAGTCGATCACTTTCGAGCTTTGCTGCGTGGATCTCCCGTAGGTCCCGCCTGATCGTTGCCAAGGCTATAGGTTGGTCATGGAGTGGGTCAGTTAGTACTAGAGACGTCACTTGGACCGGGAAGACTTTGTTGTTGGCCCAGTTTTTTAGCCAACCAATTCCTTTCCAATCCTGGCCGGCGAAAATGTGGTCTAACTCTTCGGAATAAGCAAGTGAACCGTGTGCCGTTACGAAGTCGGAGAAAAGGGTTTCTTTTATATCTAGGTCGCCAGGCAGGGAGACCATCTCTTTGCCGGCTTCATTTACAAAGACCATCTTTCCATTTGGAGTTGCAATCGCGACGAAGTCATCTGAACTATTGATGAGGGATTCGAAATGGTTGCGCCACTGTTCGGTAGAAAATGTCATTCGGATTTCCTGTGTCCACATACTGGTGATAGGTCGTGAACCGGTCCGATGACGAAGTTTGGGTGAGCGCACCAATGGGCTTTGGCGACCTTCACATTAGGCGTGTGGGATCCAAAGAAAATAGAAGGGTTTCGCTTGTAGCGGCCGCATAGATCGCATGAGGTCGCGGCTGCCGTCTGCATCAGGTCAGGTGTGCGACCAGATGTCAAGTTCCTGGTGAGTTTTCTTGAATAGATACTACTCAGCATCCTGCCATCGAATCTCAGACACCCCTTTGGGTTTATTCCACTGGTGAGGAAATCACCCCAGATGAAATTTAGCAGAAAATTCCACGGCTTTAATACTATCCATGTAATTTCATTGAAAGAATTACTGGATAAATTCGTTAGGCAGCAACAAAGGGCATGAACCAGGTAGCCTTTGCAAAGTTTTATTCAGGAAACTGAGAGGGGCTCTTTTGATCCTCGACGCCGAATTCGGCGATCACGAACTCCGTCAGAGCCTCAGCGATAGGTAACACACCTGGCGACCTGCGGGTTCTCCGGTCGATTAGCCTCGCCGCTAGGAGTAATGCGACTACAAGGGCAAACTGGGCTAGACGATGGACTATCTTTCGGCCAGTGTTTCGTCTCAGCTGGCCATAGTTCTAAACCCAGGAGTTCGTCCTCCTAACTGGCCAGCGAAGCCCCATAGGATGGTTCGTTTTTTTCTGAGTCGATCCTCTCTTGCGTCTCTTTGCGATCACCGAGTCGTCATTTTTTTCTCCTTGAGGCGTTCCCGTGTGGCGTCTGATTCATAGTTACGGTCGAGCCAGTCGGTTTCGATCACAGCGAGAAATCCTCAGTCCGCTGCGGTCATCCAAGGTGGGTGCTAGATGAACGGAATCGTTGCGATTAGCGGCGTCCATGGCCAAACCAGCCGGTCTGCCAGCACGGTCGACAACTAACCTGATAGCTAGGGCCTCCTTTTTATTCCGAAATCTTGGCTCAACCCGAGGTGTGTCGTTTCCTTTGGAAGTTTGTTCAAAAGAATTTCTTCGAGGAGCCTAGGTGGTTGATGGGACGTTGTGATTCCGTGCAGGCCCGTCGATTTGTCTCATCCATGAAGCGGAAGTCTATTGTTTCTGCTGGTTACGGCGCTAGAAATCCAATTGCGTTCTTTGCATCGTAAAGCGTAGATGAAGCTACTTCCCTGGCCTTGGCAGCGCCAATTTGTAGCAGGCGAAGGAGTTCATTTGGATCTTCCGAAATTTCCTTGATCCTCAAGTTGATAGCGGTTAGGTGTTCGATGACTAACTCAGCTAGTTCGGTTTTCAGGCCGCCATAGTTGGTGAAGCTGTCCGCTACTTCCTGGGGATGTATTGAGGTGAAGGCTGAGTATATCTCCAGCAGGTTTGTCACTCCGGCCTTGTCGGGGTTGTCGGGCTCGTAAACGAGCCTATTTTCGGTATCAGTTACCGCCCGTTTTATCTTCTTGGCGATACTTGTTGAATCTTCGCTGAGGTAGATGAGCCCCGAGTCGGTGGAGGACGATTTTGACATCTTTTTTGAAGGATTCTGGAGGTCCATCACTCGAGCCCCGACCTTTGGAATCATTGGTTCGGGAATAGTAAAAACTTGACCATATGCATTGTTGAATCTCGTGGCGGCATTACGGGCTAGCTCGATATGTTGTCTTTGGTCGTCACCCACTGGAACCTTATCGGCGCGATAAAGGAGAATATCTGCCGCCATAAGAGCGGGGTAGGTGAACAAACTCGCCCTGACCTTCTCCTCCCCCTTCCCCTTATCTTTGAACTGGGTCATCCGCGAAAGCTCACCAAAGGTAACCGTCGACTCCATTATCCATCCGAGCTGGGCATGCTCCGGCACGTGACTCTGAACGAATAGACACGACACCTCAGGGTCTATGCCGATCGCAAAGAGCACGGTTGCCAATTCCTTGGTGGTGTCTCTGAGTGTACGAGGATCGTGTTCTGCTGTAATGGCGTGTAGGTCGACTATCGAATAATAACAGTCAGCCTCATGCTGCTCAGAAACCCAGTTTCGAAGAGCACCTAGGTAGTTTCCGAGGTGGACCGATCCAGACGGTTGAATTCCTGAGAGTATTCTTGGCACGAAACGTAAACTAGCAGTCAAATTCGCGTCATCGTCCTTTTTTTAGATGGTGTATGAGAACAATCACCTCAGCTAGCTTCAAACCCGTCCTCTGCTCCTGGCTCCCCATGGCTTTGTGAAGTCATTTTTAATCTGCTCGTCTTCGGTCTGGGTCTTTCCGTAAGGGATCAACGAATCGTTCGCTGGGAGCTTTGGCGAGTCGCCCCTTCTAGCTAGTTCATCTCTTAGGTAGCGAAGGACTCTCAGGCCGAGCTCCTTGTCGATTTCTTCGTTTTTACAGGATGCATCCAAGACGCAAAAGGGACACCCGGCCGAACACTCGCAGGAGTCAATCAGTTGTATTGCGTTGTCACAGAGCCTTAGGAGGCTGTTGAAGGCGAGTTTTGAGACGCCGGAGCCTCCCTCGGTGAGGTCGTAGAGGGCAATAATCGGCGACCCCTGGTTCTTGAGGCTCATCGACTGAAAGTCACGGCGATCCGAAATATAAAGCAGGGGTAAGACTTTTGAAATAGCATGCTCAGCACTGTGGGCACCCAGATAGGGATCAGTACCCTCGGCGTTGATGGCTAGTTCCAGGTTTTCATTGAAACCGATAGCCAACGTCTCGGTGGAGTAGCTGCGGGAGGGAAAGTCGACGACATAGCGCCGCGGTTCGGTGCCTTTGAAAGAATACTCCTTGAATCCTACGACAGCCTCGATTACATTAGCCCGTCCCCAACCTATTTCGATGCCAGATGAAGTGAAAAAGGATGAGGAAGGTTGATCGAAAATGACGCTTTTGATAGCTGCCGATACGGTGAAGTTTGAACTTTTTTCTAGAACGGCGTGTATTTTTAGATCCTTGTGGTTCACTGACTTTATCCGATATGCGACCCCTTGATGGTGGTAGATCGCACCCACGTGAGCCTCTCTCATCGCTCGCTGTGCTGGTAGTGATTCGAGGAGCTTGATCTTGGAATCCTTCTCTACTTCAAGGCGGTAGCTCGCTTCCGCGCCACCCGACAGAGAAACGCCAAACTGTGGCTTGCCTTTTCGGGTGTATATCAACCTCCCTTCATCGTCTTTTAATAGCTCAGCTCTTGTGAGGAGGTCCTTGGTTACATCGTTGAACTCCTCTCCAAAGTAGACCTGGTCGCTAGTACACAGCGGCAATTCTGAAGCTGCACAGACCAGGTGTTGGCTCAGAATTGGACGGTTTGCTGGATTGACGATGGCCTCTTCGGGCGATTGGTCGAGGAGCCTTTCGGGGTGGTTGAGGATGAACCTACCAATAGGATCTGCGCCGGTCATCAAGACAACGGTTGATGTCTGTCCGGAGCGACCTGCCCTGCCCGCCCTCTGCCAAAATGATGCAATCGATGTGGGCATGCCGTTAAGGATCACCGTGTCTACACCGCCGATATCTACCCCCAGCTCCAATGCTGAGGTCGAGGAGACGCCTCTGAGGCGCCCTTCCTTTAGATCGAGTTCGATTGATCGCCGATCATACGGAGAGAAACCGGCCCGATACGCCGCTACCCGGTGAACCCTGTCCGATGCCGACTTAGCGATCATCTCTGCCTGGTGTCGAGTATCGGAAAATACGATCAATTGGCGGTCATACCTAACCAAATGGCGACTTAGCGCAGCGGCCTGCGAGGTTGGGGAGTGGTCCAGATCACATTGGGTGTCCCAGAAGACAATCCATCTCTTGGGTCGGCCACCACCGTCGTTGGCGACGAGGTCAAAGTCAACGCCGGTGAGCGCTTCGGCATGCTCCTTTGGGTTTGCAATGGTCGCCGAAGCGACGAAAAACTGAGGGTGTGCACCATAGTGAGCCGCTAATCTCCTTAATCTCCTCACCACCATCGCCATGTGTGACCCAACGTCGCCGCTGTAGTAGTGAGCTTCGTCTATTACCACCACTTTGAGGTTTCGCAGTATGCGGCTCCAGCCGTCTTTCCAGCCCAAGTAGATATGTAAACCGTGTGGATTGGTCACTATAACTCGGGAGTTTTCTTTGATCTTTTTTCGTTCAGAAGCGGGGGTGTCACCGTCATAAGACGCGGGGTGGCTATTTAGGGAGAATTTTTCGTCGAACTCTTTCAACTTGTTTAGCTGGTCATTGGCTAAGGCTTTTGCGGGATAAAGGTAGATTGCGCTCGAACTCGGATTCGATAGCAAAACCTCGAGAATTGGTAGGTTGAAAGCAAGACTCTTGCCCGAGGCGGTCTGGGTGGCGAGGGCAACGTTTTTGTGATCTCGAAACAGGTTTAGCGATTCAGCCTGATGGCTGTAGAGTTGGATGCTTTCATCATCGAGGTACTGTTGGATTTTCCCTGGAAGCCTCTCGGCCGGGTGCTGAAACTTGGGACTTTGGCTTTCAAGTAACACCTCCTTGCGCACTTGCGCTTTATAGTTGATCATTTCGGCCAATTCCCAAAGTGCTTGGGAACTCGGGCCTTTACTACTTTCCTCGCTGCTGCTCATGTCGTCACCATGGGCGTTGTCTACTCCAAAACCACGGGAGGGGACTTTGGGAATTAACTCTGGCGTCGCTCCAGGGTCATCGCCAATTGCAACGGGGTCTATTTTTTGAGACTTTTCTTTTAGTCGTCGTACTCGATCTAGAAGATCCTTTGCGGCGTGGTTAGCCTCTGTCATCTATCTCCTTTGCCGGGACTGTAGGAGTCTATCCTTGGCTCAAATAAGCAGGTACCCTGGAGCGTGGATATCCAATCGACATCGCCCGACAGTGATACTTTTGAGCGTAGGAAACGACGCCCTACCTCGCTTATTTTTAATCGAGTTCTTGGAGCGGACATTTGGGGGCATTAGGGGGCATTGTCTTGGTGTACTCGTATGGAGTTGCCCGTCACCTGACGACCAGGTAATTTTTTCGAGCCAACTCCAATTCACCCGGCAATTGCTTGGAATGTATTTTTGGCAACTACTGTACCTAATGATCTCAAGACTTATATCCTGTTGGAGTCGTCGATGAGTTCGTCGGTTCTACCAGGGGGTGATCTTGAAGTCGATAGGGATAATCTTCGCAATGGATGAAGAGCTCTTCCGACTCCTTGAGATGATCGAGCCGTACAAGGTAGTTGACGGAGTGCTGGGGAGGTTTTACACCCGCCTGGTGGAATATGGCGGCCTTGAGTTCCAGCTGGTTCTAACCAAGTCGGGGATGGGTAAAGTCCGAGCGGCTGCCCATGCCACCGAAATGCTAATTAAGTTTGCCCCTTCAGCGGTCATGAGTTTTGGGCTTTCGGGGGCGGTTAGTGAACTCGTTGGAATTGGAGACCTTGTGGTGGTCAACTCGGTACTCCAGCATGACTTTGACCTTGGTTCACTAGCGGATTTAAGCCATCAACAACCAAAGGAGTCTCAGCTTGCGCAGAGGATGGGCGATTTGCTCGCTGGGTACTCCGACGAGCTCGACGAGATTTGGTCCTCAAGGGTTAGCGACACTTTTGGTCGGATCCCGCGGATTCACATCGGTACGGTCATCACCGGCGATAGGCTGATTACCTCAAATGCGGAAAGGGCGATCCTGAAGGATCGATTCCCGGGAGCGCTCTGCGTTGATATGGAGATCTACAGCGTCGCACAGGTTGCCAAGCTCGCAAATACTCCCTGGGCGGGTATCAAGATTATCTCAGATGAGGCAAATGACTCATTTAATCCTAGAGAAGTTATGAGTTTCTGCAACGAACACGGCAGCTCGGTTTTGGCACAGATAGCCATGTGGAGTTTTGAGATCTTCACCGGTACCAACGGTGAGTGGACGGGGAATTTATAATTTAGCTCATAGGTCTAGCGGCAATTAGTGTGCACCATAAACCTGCCCAAGCAACTGTTCGAAGCGATATGAAGGTCAAAACAGACCGTAGGCGGTTAAGTTGAAAGTAAGTGTTGACGAAGCCGGATTCACGGGACCAATCGGTTTGCTACTCGAATTAGTGTCAGCTCAGCGCATCGATCTCTGGCAGGTCTCAATTTCAAAACTTGTCGATGATTACCTAAGTCGGATAGAAGAGATCATCGCCTTTGATCTCGAAGGTGCTTCGGAGTTCTTGAGTGTGGCGGCAACCCTAGTAGCAATGAAATCCAGACGCCTGCTTCCACCCAAGGAAGTCGAGGACGAGGCGGACGAGGAATTTACCAGAGAACGTGAGCTTTTGCTAATCAAAATGCTCGAGCTAAAGATCTACAAGGACGCATCCGGCTCCATCTTGGACCAACTTGTGCTCGCATCGAAGGGCGTTCCGAGAAGGGGTAGCTTTCCAAAAGAGCTATTACTCAATCTGTCTGACCCGCTGTCGGAGGTGACGACTAGCGATCTTTTTGAAAAAATGAAGGCGATAATGCTCGCCCAGCCTCGAAGTATCGTAGATGACTCCCATCTTTTTCAAAGACGGATCGATTCAGAGTTGCTACGGAAGAGGACCATTTCGGAACTCGAACAGAAAAAGCGGATGGGCTTTTCAGAGCTTGTCGATTGGAGCGATTCGCGCCTCGAAGTCGTCGCTACGTTTCTGTTACTTTTGGAGGGTTATCGGTTAGGAATTATTGAGCTTAATCAACCGGAGCTGCTGGGTGACCTTTGGGTCGTTTGGCTCGGGTGGATTTCCGACCGGGCAAAACAGGAGATGAACTCACTCCTTGATGCGTTGAGCTGATGAACTGCGATCTAACCTGACAGTGAGATGTATGGAGCAGAACCTAGCAAGTGATGAGATAGTTGATTTGGACGATGCATCGCAGGAGGTAGCCGCTGTATCAGCTATTAAATCGGAGGCAGTTGCCCTTGAGAGCGACAGAGGGCCGGCGACGGCAATTCAGAGGGCGATAGAAGCGATACTGCTTGTATCGTCAGACCCGGTGTCTTCGAAATCGATTGCATTGGTACTGGCGGTGTCCGAAACTGACGTTATCGCAGAGATGGGCAAAATTGCGCGCTTTTACCTAAGTACTGGACGCGGATTTGAGCTTGCAAAAATAGCCGGAGGGTATCAGCTTCGCACCTCTGGTGAATTGGCGCCGATATTAGAGCGGTACTTGAATGAGCAGCTTGCTCCTCGGCTATCGGGAGCTGCACTTGAGGTGCTAGCGATAGTCGCTTATAAGCAGCCGGTTTCAAGAGCACAGGTATCGGCAATTCGTGGCGTAAATTCTGATGGCGTGATGAAAATGCTCCAAGCCCGAGGGTATTTGAGAATTATTGGAAGGGATCGAGGCCCTGGCCAGGCGATACTCTATGGAACAACTCAACTATTTCTTGAAAGGCTCGGCGTCGACTCGTTATCCGATCTCCCGCCACTTTCAGATTTTGTCCCATCGGCAGAAGTTCTCGAAGCAATAGAGGCGAGCCTGAAAGAAGATGGCTGATATCGAGTATCCCGAGGTCGACTCGAATAGGGAGAGGGTCCAGAAGGTGCTTGCGCGTCTCGGATACGGGTCGCGCCGCAGCTGCGAGGAGATGCTACTGGCCGGCCGAGTAGAAGTGAACGGTTCCCTTGCGGTTTTAGGGGATCGGATGGACCCGGAAACCGATACCTTGTCAATCGACGGGATCCAGGTCTCTACACAAACGGGCCTGGTCTATTACCTCCTCAATAAACCGAGTGGTGTCGTGGTAACCTCCAACGATCCGCAAGGACGAAAGTCGGTATTGGAGTTTGTTCCAAAAGAACCCCGAGTCTTTTCCGTTGGACGTCTCGATCTCTTGACCGAAGGTCTCTTGATAATGACCAATGATGGTGAGTTCGCTCATACACTGACCCACCCATCCATGGGCGTAGAGAAGGAGTATCTCGTACACCTCGATGGCGTACTCAAAAGGAGCGAATTAGCCTCATTACGGAGAGGGGTCGACCTTGATGACGGTCCAACTTATCCCGCAAAAGTTAGGCTACTCTCTCCCTCTTTGGTAAAAATTACCATCCACGAGGGGCGTAACCGACAAGTTCGGCGGATGATGGACGCGGTAGGACACCGGGTGATCCGGCTCGTCCGAACGAGGATTGGACCAATAACCGACGATCGTCTAGCACCAGGAGAATATAGAAGCCTCTTTCAGTCGGAATTGATAGCGGTTAGGGAATCTACCAAGCTGGAGGTGGCTGTTTCGCGTGCTAAGCGTCGAGCGCGAAAGGAATAGTTGCAAACTAAACAAAGTTGTACTCTTTGAAGTCATCGATACCCGCCGGGTCGATGCTAAAAGAGTGAGGTAACATGCCAGCCATTTATACCGACACCTTGACGCTACCTAGGTTGCCTCGGGCGACCGCAGATACGCAAGAGTTTAAGAAAGTCAAGGGAATCTTCGACTCGGTTTCGACTCTTGAAGGGGAAGGGTTCCCGGTTCGAAGGCCGTTTCCGACGCGATGGTTGAACTTTGCCGATCCATTTTTGCTCTTAGACCAGATGGGTGCGGTCGACTATGCCCCCGGCGAAGCAAAAGGGACTCCGTGGCACCCCCACCGGGGCTTTGAGACGGTTACTTACATAATGGATGGTGTGATGGATCACCGTGACTCACACGGCGGTGGGGGAACTATAACCAACGGTGATACACAATGGATGACTGCCGGTTCGGGAATATTGCATATTGAGGCGCCACCTGAGTGGCTCGTGGTCAAAGGAGGGCTTTTCCACGGCGTACAGCTATGGGTAAACCTGCCAGCTACTCAAAAGTTCGCCGCCCCGAAGTATCAAGATATTCGCTCCAACCAGCTCGCCCTCATCTCTTCCGATGACGGTGGGTCACTGATTCGAGTTATTGCCGGCTCTATCGGCGGTTTTGAAGGGCCGGGTACGACCCAAACACCTATCATCTATGCCCACGCCACTATTTCTCCAGGGGCGAGACTCGAATTGGACTGGCCCGCGGGCCATAGCGCTATGGTTTATTCCCTGTTGGGATCCGGGACGTCAGGCAAGGAGCGCACAAGAACTAAGGAGGGGCAGCTTGCGCTTTTCGGTTCTGGTAAGGCGATAAGTATCGAAGCAGATCTGAGCCAACCAAGCTATTCATCTTACGGTTGGGAAGTGTTGATACTGGGCGGAGTACCTATCAATGAGCCAGTCGCTCGTTATGGACCCTTTGTAATGAATACCCAGGATGAGATCAAGGCCGCATTTGAGGACTTCCAAGCGGGTAAAATGGGGTCTATTCCGGTTGAGAGGATTCCGCACCGTAGTGAGGCGGATACTCCGCTCGAAGGCTGAGTGGAATTGACTTCAGGTTAACAGACCAGAAGGTGGAGAATCTGCCGCTAGATTCTCACCCATGGCGCTAAGGGCATTACGCGGTGCAACCACCGTAGAACGTGACACAATCGAGCAGGTGACGGCTCGAACCAAAGAACTCATCAGCGAGATGTTGGATCGTAATTCGGTCGATAAAGAGCACCTAGTCTCGATACTTTTTACGGCGACCGATGATATCCATTCGATGTTTCCGGCAGCTGCGGCGAGAGAGCTCGGATTAGGTGATGTTCCACTCATTTGTGCGAGAGAGCTGGATATAGTCGGTGGAACCAAGCTATGCGTTAGGCTAATGATGCACCTCGAAACCGATATCGCTAGATCCTCACTCCGACATGTTTATCAGTATGGAGCCAGAGGGCTGCGAGACGATCTTCCTGGATAGCGGGATGGTGAACTACATTTTGGGGCTGTGGTGCGGCGCGCCATAGTTAGGTAGGCTGATTTGAATCTTTCTTGGAAGTTGGCGGGACCTTTACGCTTGGCGGGCGAGGTTCGGCCGCCCGGTGATAAGTCGATTTCGCACCGCTGTGTGCTTTTGTCCTTATTGGCAAATGGCCGCTCAGAAATTTTTAGTATTTCAAAGGGTGGTGACGTCAATTCGACTCTGGGTATTGTCGAAGCCCTTGGTGCGGTGGTCAGTGAAACAGACGGTCGAATCGTTATAGAGTCTAAGGGCATTCAAGAGCCCCGAAAGATACTAGATGTGGGTAATTCTGGAACTCTGCTGAGACTGGCTACTGGAATGCTTGCAGGGTACCAGGGGCATTTTGTCCTGAGTGGCGACGAATCGGTCAACTCACGTCCGATGGACAGGGTGATCGAACCGCTGGCTTCAATGGGAGCGAGAATAACTGGCCGCTCTGGAAACAGGATGGCGCCAATAACGGTTCTTGGCTCGGAGCTAAAGGGTCACGAGTTCAGTGGGCTTCCGGCGTCGGCTCAAGTAAAGTCCGCCATTCTCCTTGCCGGGTTAAGGGCGGACTCGCCAACTTCGGTTATCGAAGTAGTTTCTACCCGTCCTCATACCGAGGAGATGCTCCAAGAGGTCGGCGTAGACGTCGAAATCGTAGATCTTGGCGGCTCTACCCGGATAACCGTTCATCCTAACTCGTCCCTCAAGGCGAAGTCCTGGAGGGTCCCGTCAGATCCATCACAGGCGGCATTCTTCGTAGTGGGAGCCCTGATCACTCCTCGATCTGAGGTGCTTGTAAAGGACGTCTTGGTGCATAAGACGCGGACTGGCTTCCTCGAGGTTCTCAAGCGTATGGGTGCCCAGGTCGAATTGCGAATGAAATCTGATTCGGTGGCCGATATCTATGCTTCGTCATCGAAACTCCGGGCCACCGATATCGGGGGAGATGAAATTCCCTCGGTAATCGACGAATTGCCGATTTTAGCGATTGCCGCGGCGCGGGCCGAGGGAACTTCACAGATCACCGGAGCTGAAGAACTCAGGGTCAAGGAGTCAGACCGAATTTTGACCTCTGTGGGTATGCTTCGGGCTTTCGGGGTTGATGTTGAAGAGCATAAGGATGGGATGGTAATAACCGGTAGTGATGGACCATTTCGACCTTCGGTTATCGAGACCAAGTTCGATCATCGAATTGCCATGTCAGCGGCTATTGGCTCCCTGGTTGCCGATGGCGAGGTGGAGATTAGGGATGCCTCGAGCGTGGACACCTCATATCCCGGATTTTTGGCGGTCCTTCTTAGCCTAGTGGGCTAGCTCAAATGGGCATTTCCCAGATCGGAAACCAACGAGATACGTCGCTCTCAACCGGCAAGTCCATCCCCACTACTGACTTCAATGAAAGTTCCCTTTCATTGTCTCGGCGATCTGAACCTATCGGTACGAACGGATAGAAAGTACCTTGCTTATAAAGGTATATCCAATAGACCTTCTGGTTGGATAGGGCGTCCTGAAATGGGAAGACGCTACAGAGTAACTGTGGCGAGAAACCGTGGTCCTCTAGAGTCCTGTTAACAAGGTGAACTTGGGTGACTAGATTTTCAAGTTCCTGTCCCGAAATTACCACCCAGCTGTATCCGAAGGAATCATTGACCTGGCTTATTTCAGGTTTTCCGCCGGAGTCATCCGGGGCAGCGGTCGCCTTAAGTACTTCGGTAAATTCCGCAGATGTATTCGCAAAAGCCGATCCGGAGGCGGGCTTGAAGCAAACCGCAGCGGTGTTGAGCGACTTGAGATTCGCAGACACTGATAGTGTGATAGCGGCCGAGGGCAAGGCGAAGAGCTGGTCAAGGTTAGCCTTTATCGGCTTTGTCTTACCCATGAGTACGTCTAGAAACTTAACCATTCCTATCCCTTCTAGATATTTGTCGCACCCAAAAACAGTATTTGGGGTAGGACAGATTTGTGTGCGACGAACCTATGGATGGTCATTAGTAGGTTTTATGTAGGTGGGCTTCGAGCCTAATGAACTTTTTGATAGGTTATTCGGCTGTACCCAGCTGCCGCTCTAATTCATCGAGCTGGGCGAGTCTCTTCTCAAGGGATGGGTGGGTCGAGAATATCGACCCGATACTGATCTGATTTGGCTTGATCGCCGGAGTGAAGTAAAAGGCATTAAACGCTGATGCCGATCGAATATCTTTGGTGGGAATCCTTCCCATCTCTCCGGTTATTTTGATCAGTGCACTTTTGAGAAGCGCTGGCCTGCCGATTAAAATTGCCCCTGACCTGTCAGCAGCGAGCTCTCTATAGCGAGAAAGTGCCCTTATCAGCACGAAGGATATTGCATACACAACAGCCGAGACCACCATAATGCCGATTTCGATCATCGCTGTGTTCTGATTGTTGCCCTCTCGATCGCCACCCGTGAACCAGGTCGCATAGAAGGCGAGCCGGGTCAAAAGTCCAGCAACCATACCTAAAAAGCTTGCAATGGTCATTACCGCAACGTCTCGGTGGGCGACGTGCGAGAGTTCGTGGGCCAGTACCGCTTCAACCTCAGGTTTTTCCAGTCGACGCATCAAGCCAGCGGTGACGCAAACCACAGCATTTTTTGGATTTCGACCGGTTGCAAAGGCATTTGGTATGTCAGTATTAGCGATAGCCACCTTCGGCATCGGCATATCGGCCAAAGTGCAGAGCCTCTGGATTACTTGATATAGCTCGGGTGCCTCGGCTTCGGTGACTAGCCGTCCACCCATCCCAAAGAGTGCGATCTTGTCTGAGAAGAAGTACTGCACAAAGAGAATGGCCGCCGCAATCACGAGGACAAGCCCGGTTGCAATGCCGATTGAAAGGAGGATTGCAACGAAGATTACATACAGCAAGCCCAAAAGAAAAATGGTCAGCCCCATGCGAGCCTGGAGCCCGGTATCTCTTTGGAATCTAGTCTTGGCCACCAGTCAATGATCCTCTCACTTGGTAAGTTTTGGCGTTTTTTCTCCTTGGAGGTTGCTGAGACCATATGACCCGGCCCAAGCCAGATCACCCATCTACCGATCAAGCAGAAATCAAGCGACCAAGGAGATTCACACCTTCAAGCTATGGTAGTGCAAAATGAATGGCTTGGAGATGGCTGGGCCTGGATCATCTTTTTGAGGGTCGATCCTAGTCAACACCTTGGCCCCATCGCCGAAAGGAAGACCGAGCTGGAGCACGTATCGTCCCTTAGGGGATAACCGGTAACGGTGTCCGGGGTGCGTGTGTCAAGGACAAAGCTTCCGCCCACGGCGGGACTCCAAGCGGACCACGAATGCGTAAGCCCCAAGTGGAGGCTGGCAGCTCTTTCGATGCCACCGACTCGCAGAGTACCGAGCCCACGGAGTGCTCAAGGAGACTCAGCGGCCGGGGAGAGAGAGCAAAAGGATGCCTAGAAATGGCTAGCTTTTCTGGAGCGTCAAATAGATGGTTTGATCTGCTGGGATTAGGAAGTTTGCAAGATAGCCTGATGATGCTCTAAGTTGTGTCCGAATGGTATCCAGTTTGTTTTTTGTTTTTGATATTTCAGCCGATGCGGAGCTCGGTAGCTAAGTTGTCGGCGCATAGAAGTCGTTGCCAATGGGAGCCATTGTGGATTTGGTAATAGCAATAGATGGTTCAGCCGGTTCAGGCAAGTCGACTCTGGCGAGGACCCTGGCAAAAAGACTCGGCTGGCCATGGTTATCGACTGGCGTGATGTACAGGGCGGCGACCTTAGCCGTGCTTAGGGCCGGAGTAGATCCAAGCGCCACTGAAGAGGCGGTAATGGTGGTAAGAGCCATCAGGATCGCTGCCGATGGAGACCGAGTTTTTTTGGACGATCAGGACGTATCTGAAGAGGTCTTTTCCTCTGCTGTATCCGAGAGCGTCTCTTTAGTTTCAAAAATTGCGGAGGTCCGGAAAGAACTAGTTGCGTTGCAGCGCTCCTGGCTCGCGGTCCAATCCAGGGGCGTAGTGGAGGGCAGGGATATAGGTACGGTAGTCTTTCCAACCGCCGTTTTGAAGATTTACTTAGACGCGGATCTGGCCGTTAGAGGATTACGTCGACCGTCGGAAGGTGCAAGCTCCTTAGCGAGGCGCGATCTCGTAGATTCATCTAGATCAACGTCTCCGTTGGAAAAGGCAACTGACGCAATTGAGATGGACTCCGGAGTTAGTTCGCCGGATGAATTGTCCGATCAGATAGTTAAGTTTCTTCAAGATCGCCTCCCAGCCTCTATGATTGCTGGTCAGGATCGAGTAGGAAGCTGAGATTTCTGCTAGCCATTTGTGTCGGCGGGACATCTCAAAACACGCGGGTGCGGGGGCCAAATTGATACAAGAGCGGGGTGCTTCTGGTTTTTCGCCCGATAGTGACTGGCAGCACAGGGCCTATCGTGTGGTACGTTTCCTTGTCGAGAAGGTGAGTCGAGGAATCTTTGGTTTGAAGTTGGAGCTGGAGGGCGAACTTCCTTCTGGGTCGTTCGTTCTTGCGCCGATTCACCGATCAAACATCGACACCTTACTGGTTTCATGTTTGACGAAACGTAGGCTCTGCTATATCGGCAAGGAAACCGTATTCAAGGTACCGGTAATTGGAAAGTTTCTAGTGGCTCTCGGTGGTATTCCACTGAACCGGGACGCCGCAGATCGGGATGCTCTAAAGAAGTCTGTCGAGGTACTGGCGACCGGGGAGCCGTTGGTTGTATTCCCAGAAGGACAACGACGCTTTGGAGACAAGGTTAACGACCTGCACGAAGGGGCCGCATACCTAGCAATAAGGGCAAACGTGCCCATCATACCGGTCGGAATAGCCGGGACCGAAAAGATTTGGCCAAAAGGGCGAAAGTACCCTCTGCCAGGAAAGAGCTATCTAATTGCGGGACCGGCAATCTATCCTGAGCAGCGAAAGGGCACCGACGATGTTGAAGCGAAGAGGACGAAAACCGTTTCAAGGCGTGCGGTATCTGAGTTGAATTCCAAGCTCGAGTCGGAACTACAAAGGCTCTACGACGAAGCCAATGTTAAGCTGCAGAACTAAAGGTGTTTTAGACACCAAGCTAACCCGAAGTTACTGGCTAGTGGATATGGCGATTTATGCGGTGCCGATGGAGTCGATGCCCTTTTTGGATCTTGAGTCAGCGCAAAACTAGTTTGGTCACCTTCTACTCAGCAGATTTTGACCAAACTGGGAAATGGATAGGGTCATGATTAGCTTTTAGAAGGTTGGCTATTCGCCCTCGCTTAGCCTCGCCAGGACGGTAGAGGCAGAAATTGCCCTGTCGTCTTCCAGGACGTTTTTACCCGTTCTTTCCACGCCAAAAGCGATCGCCACGAGGTCGGTAACCGTCTTCATCAGGTCCCTAAGTTCAGGGGGGGGAGGGAAGTATTCATCCTCGTCTACGTGGCAAACCCTTTGTACACCCTCTTTGGGAGCCAGTTTGGCTACCACCTGTTCTACAAGTTCGTCTGGCGCCGATGCGCCCGCTGTTACACCAACTAATCCGTTTAGATTTTCAGGCAATTCGTCCGCCGAATTCACCCGGTAGACCTTTGGGCAGCCAGCTGCGAGCGCTACTTTTTCCAGCGCGACTGTGTTCGACGAGTTGGCGGAGCCTATGACTACGATTGAATCGGCCAAGTGGGCGATGTCTTTGAGTGCCCCTTGGCGGTTGGTAGTTGCAAAGCACAGGTCTGAACGATTAGGCATCCAAAGGTTCGGGTATTTGGCGCTGGCTCTTTCCCTAATGTCGGCCCATTCGTCCATCGAGAGTGTTGTCTGTGAAAGTAGCGCCACTTCGGCGTCGGTTATTAACTCGAGGCCGTCTAAGTCAGCTTCAGTTTCAATCAGTGAGACTGACTCAGGCGCCACCGCTACGGTGCCAACGGCTTCATCGTGACCAACATGGCCCACGTATATGATCCTGTAGCCCTTGTTGGACCTTACTTTCACTTCATGGTGCACCTTGGTTACAAGTGGGC
>JAKBHQ010000368.1 GCA_021836665.1 Thermoplasmata archaeon | reverse complement strand
ACTGATGAGAATGCGCGCGATGTGCTCGGACGACTGATGGTCGGGGGACAGAGTTCCCTAGAAATCGGCTTTGCCGTTGCGATCATCGCCACCGTAATCGGTGTTTTGTACGGTGCAATTTCAGGTTTCATCGGCGGTGTAGTTGACACGGTCATGATGAGACTTGTAGACGTGATGCTTGCGATACCGACCCTGTTTATCTTGATCTACCTTGCCTCTATTTTCAAGCCGACAATCAAGCTTTTGATAGTCGTCATTTCTTTGGTCTCATGGCTGGGGCCGGCTCGATTAGTGAGAGGTGAAGCCTTATCCTTGAGGGTCAGGGAGTATGTGAAAGCCGTCAGAGTCATGGGGGGCGGAAGCAGAAGAATTATTCTGCGGCATATTATTCCCAACACGATCGGTACGATAGTGGTCAATGCGACTTTCCAAGTTGCTGACGCCATTCTGGTCATGGCTAGCTTGAGCTTTCTAGGCCTCGGAATTCCACCACCCGCCGCAAACTGGGGCGGCATGCTATCCAACGGCGTTAACTTCATATACGACGGCTACTGGTGGCTGATCTATCCAGCTGGTCTCGCAATTGTTATAACTGTTGTGGCATTTAACTTTATTGGCGATGCATTGCGGGACGCTCTTGAAGTGAGGCTTCAGAAGAGGTGAGATTCTTCGGCTGACGTTAGCGAAAGATCGAAGCGTCAAGGTCGAAGTGTCGGAGCGGGAATTTGGTGCTGGTGATAAAAGCCCGGCATAAGTTCTGCGCCATGGGACGAGTGTCGCGACGAGCCAGCCGTGTGGTTTTGGAGCGACTTAATCACTGAGTGCTATTATGGGCACAATAAGAGCTGACTAGCAGCCCGAAGAACTGTTTTGTTGTCGCGCTAGTTACTCGGTTGCGTACTGGGTTTTCGTAAAAAACACCCCTGTGACGGTGAAACCGGTGGAACGGCACGAGCCGGAGAGCCGAACAAGCACGCGCACTAATCCGATCCGTATAGCTTTCGGGTGCGCGGCCACTACCACCTCAATCGTGGCATTAGCCGCCGGCGACTTAAACGCTCCCTAGGGTCATTTCTTTGGCCGCTCTTGGTAATTTATGGCCAAGAGCGGCCTAGGGTCGGCCGTAATTTTCTATTCGCCAGCGATAAGGCGCGATTTAGCCAGTTTCTTAGCATCGATGCTCTTCACTTAGTTGTGGCTTTGTTCCAGGCGCCCTACTAAACCAGGGAGCTCGCCCTAGAAAGATCGATGGGAGTCTCTAGCGGGAAATGACATGCCGCCTGGTGGTCATTGGCAAAGTCTTGCATCGGAGGCTCCTGCTCCGCACATATTTCCTGCACAAAGGGACATCTGGTGCGAAATCGGCAGCCAGATGGTGGATGGATTGCCGAAGGTATCTCCCCTCGTACGATCTCCCTTTTCTTGGTTTTTTCAATTTCTGGTTTGGCAACTGGGACAGCGCTTAGGAGCGCCTTGGTGTAGGGGTGTGCCGGGTGGTTGTAAATGCTGTCGCTGTCGCCGATTTCGACGAGTTTTCCTAGGTACATGACACCCACTCGGTCAGCGAGATACCTCACGACTGACAGGTCATGGGATATGACTACATAAGTCAGGTTATGGAGGCTTTGAAGATCCTTCATAAGATTAAGGACTTGTGACCGAATGGAAACGTCTAGAGCGGATACCGGTTCATCAGCGACGATCAGCTTCGGATTTAGAGCTAGTGCTCGAGCAAGACCAATTCTTTGTCGCTGTCCTCCTGAGAATTCATGAGGATAACGGTCCATTGACTTTTCGGACAGTCCGACTTCCTTCAGGAGCTGGGAAATTCTAGCGGTGCGCTCGCGTGCTGATCCAGCGGAGTTGATCACTAGCGGCTCTTCCAGAATAGTCTTGACCCTCATTCTTGGATCTAAGGACGCGTAGGGATCCTGGAACATGAGTTGCAAGTGCTTGCGTTCTGATCTCAGTTCCCGCTTTGAGAGCATCGCCAAGTCTTTCCCCTCAAAGTTAATCGAGCCACCGGTTGGTTTTTCAAGGGCGACCATCATCGATCCAGTCGTGGTTTTACCGCATCCAGATTCGCCAACTAGGCCGAGGGTGTCGCCTTGATACACCACGAGGTTCATGTCGCTCACCGCTTTTAGGGTTCCGACTTTCCGTTGAAGCACCATGCCCTTTGTGACTGGGTACTCCTTGGAAACGTGAGATAGGGTCATAAGCGGGGTTCGCTGGGAATTACTTAACATCGGCTCCGCTGAAGTTTTTGCTTCAGCGGGAACGGTGGGAGCAAGAGCTTCCGGAACGACTGCTTCGCCTTTATTTCCGACCGGAAAGAAACAGGAGAAGGAATGGAGATATCCGGGTGGAGCAAGAAGGTTAGGCTCCTCCTGTCGGCACCGGTCGGTTGCATATCTACATCGGGGAGCGAACCGACAACCGCTTAGCGCGGTCGATAGGTCCGGGGGTAAGCCGGGTATTGAGTAGAGGTGCTCTTCGGACTTTTCACCAATGTCCGGTATGGATGCGAGGAGTGCTTCGGTGTAGGGGTGATGGGTGTTCGCGAAGAGGTCCATTGTGGAGCCGACTTCGGCGACCTTCCCGGCATACATAACGACAACTCGATCGGCTCTTCCCGCTATAACTCCCATGTCGTGAGTGACGAGGAGCATCGCCATATTTAGCTTTGTCTTTAGTTGGTCCAACAAGGCAAGTATTTGCGCCTGAATTGTGACGTCGAGGGCGGTGGTTGGCTCATCGGCGATGAGTAATTTCGGCTCGCAGGAGAGAGCCATGGCTATCATTACCCTCTGGCGCAAGCCTCCAGACAGCTGGTGAGGGTAATCCTTTAGGCGCTCTTTTGGTCGTGGCATGCCAACCAAGTTGAGGACTTCTTCCGCTCGTTCCAGCGATTCTTTACGGTTTGCTTTCCGATGCAGGCGTACTGTCTCTGCGATCTGGTCTCCAATAGTCAAGCACGGGTTTAGAGACGTCATAGGATCCTGGAATATCATGCCGATGTCGTTACCCCGGATTTTGCGCATCTCTTGTTCGCTTGCATTTGAAAGTTCTTTGCCATCAAAGTTGACGCTGCCGCTAGCGATATATCCTCCCGGCGGTAGCAGCCGCATTATGGACATTCCAGTCATAGTTTTTCCACAACCGGACTCGCCGACAAGCCCTAAGGTTTCTCCGGCAGATATCGAAAAGGACACACCATCTACGGCCTTAACTTCACCTTTGCGAAGTCTGATATAGGTTCGTAGGTCCTTAACGTCCAACATGGCCAACTGGTGCCTCCAGAAAGATCAAGTTACCTGCGTAACTACTGCCGTGGCCTACTTTTGGCCCCTAGTGATCTTAGCCGAGACTTCGGCTCGACAACCGACAACAATGAAACCTTTAGGGCTTGGAATTCATCTGCTTGGGATCCTTCTCAGATTTTCTCTGGAAGTCTTGCTAATCGTCCCAGCTAATTAAGAGACTTGGCGCTAACAATGTATGAAGAGGTTCAAAGCCCCCTTAGATCCTCCCTCCCAAGGAACTTGATGCCAGCCCATGCCAGCCGGGCTGGCATCAAGTCTTTAACGATCGACTTCCATCTGCAGAATTGTTGAGCTCATTTGAATTATTCCTGTTTATGTCCGTCGCAAAGGGGCAGATCAGCGCAATACCAGGTAAAAGTGTTGAAATCGGTGAAATAATTACAAATCGCTTGTCGGTGTAATGAATAGTATGTATGATATTTCTTAGAAATTTTAAGGTAATTTGCCCCTTGGAATTTCTTGGACGCTATTCGTCTTTGCGATTGCCAATAGCGGGGCGGGTAGTGTCCTGAATTTTGAAATTTTTTTCCGGTGCTTTGATGCCGGCGAGCAGTCTCGGGCTGTGGGTAAGTTTGACCCGATACCCCCTAGGATATACCTAGTTAGTTCTGCGTGATTGTAGTTGGGTAGGTAGTGGTAGAAGGTAAGCCCGTTATTTCAAAAAGAGTTGTCACTCTAGCAATAGCGGCAACTACTGCTGGTACCCTTCCGGTGTTTTTGACGGGTGCTCTGTCGGTGCAAATTAGGGCATCTTTGCACCTCAATAAGGCCGCGACTGGTTTTCTTGTGGCTCTGTTTTTTGCCTCAGCCACCGTTACATCTTTGACTTCCGGACGATTGGCGGAGAAAATCGGTAGCGAAATGGTCATGAAGGTGGCTACGGCGCTCGCGGGGATCAACCTTATAGGCATCACATTGTTTGCGTCCAGCTTTCTTTGGATGGCCGTCTTTCTGGCCATAGCGGGGATGTCTAACGGTGCACTCCAACCCTCGGTCAATATGTTTGTGGCAGGAGCCATCCCGCCCTCTCGTCAAGGATTTGCTTTTGGCATAAAACAGGCGGCTATACCCACAGCCACGCTGCTTGCCGGCTTAGCCGTGCCGCTAGTCGCCCTCACGATTGGATGGAGATTTGCCTATCTAGCCGCTGGTATTTTTGCTTTTGTAATTTCTTTTGCCATTCCAAAGCGAACTATGGGTCATGTCAGGCTGCCGAGTAGCGTTTCAGCTTCAGAAGATTTTTCAGTAGCACCCCTCGTCATGCTTGCATTTGCGATGGCCTTGGGTGCGGGTGCAGCAAATGCGATGGGTGCTTACTTGGTAGAAAATGCGGTACATGTGGGTTTCAATCCAGGCGATGCGGGCTTGTTGGTTGTCATAGGGTCGATTTCTGGGTTGATTGCACGACTTTACTCTGGGCATAGGGCTGATCAGAGGTCACATGGCCACTTTAAGGTGACGGCAGCCATGGTTGGGATAGGAGCCATTGGGTACTTTATGTTCGCTTCACAGGCGATCATTTTTCTCATACCGGCAACTGTGGTGGGGTACGCTGCAGGCTGGGGTTGGAACGGACTTTACAACTTTGCAGTGGTTAAGAACCATCCAAATGCTCCCGGCAGGGCAACGGGCATAACCCAAA
>JAKBHQ010000046.1 GCA_021836665.1 Thermoplasmata archaeon | reverse complement strand
GGCGGCTACATATCGATCGGCTACAACGCAGGGACTTTCGGCGCAAACCCACCAACCAGCTTTGCCAGCCTCCTGCAGCCCCAATACAAAGGTGCAGTAGCACTAGACGGTAACCCGACAAGCGCCGGAGCTGCCTTTGGTGCCGTCTATGCTGCAGCGCTAGCTAACGGTGGTTCGTTCTCGAACATTCAGCCTGGACTTACATACTTCAAGCAGCTCGCTGCTGCTGGAAATTATGTTCCAGTCCAGTCCTCACCTGCGGTGATTGAGAGCGGCCAGATCAAGGTAAATATCGACTGGGACTACCTCAATGCCGCCTACGCTGCGACAGTAAAGGGCAAAGTCAACTGGAAAGTGTTTGTGCCTTCAAATGCTAAGTACGCCTCGTACTACGCTCAGGCAATTTCTGCGAATGCTCCAGATCCGGCGGCCGCCCGGCTATGGGAAGAGTACCTATACTCCCCCGCTGGACAGAACTTGTGGTTGAAGGGCTTTGCCCGGCCGATACTTCTGCCTGCCATGCAAGCCGCTGGAACGGCCAACGCTAGCTACGTAAAGCTACTACCGGCCGTAACCGGAGAGCCGACCTTCCCGACTTCCGCCGAACTTGCGCAAGCCCAGTCGCTAGTCGCATCTCAATGGCCTAACATAGCTGGTTAGTGTACTAAAAGCACTATAAGGAGTGAGTTGGCCAGTTCAACCAATGTTGAGGATTCAGCTCAAAGCAGGACTGGGGGGGCTAGCCCCCCCAGTCCTGCCGGGTTGAGACCTAAAAGGGGTAGGCGCCGTTGGCATAATGGAATTGGTACGGTTCCATTTCTCGTCTATCTCGGACTTTTTCTAGTAATTCCGGCAATTTCGGTAGTGGTAACCGCGTTCCAAAGCGGTGCGGGTACCTTTACCTTGTCGAATTTCAACGAAGCCGTACACGGTGTTTACCTCAAGTCATTTATAAACAGCATCCAGTTGTCCTTCGCAGCGGCAATAGTGGCGACTGTGGTGGGAGTACTTGCGTCCCTTGCAGTCTGCGCATCCTCCAACAGGATCGTCAGGGCCTTGGTATCTTCGGGTTCCGCAGTGTTTGCGAACACCGGAGGCGTACCACTCGCCTTCTCGTTCATAGCCACGGTAGGAAACTTTGGCGTGATAACCAAACTCCTCACCGATGCCGGATTTAATCCGTACGACCATGGGTTTTCCCTCTATTCGGTCCTCGGACTTACGATCGTCTATCAATACTTTTTGATTCCCCTCATGGTCCTAATCATGATTCCACCGATCGAAGCACTTAGAAAAGAGTGGGTAGACGCCTCCTCGTCTTTGGGAGCCACGAGGGCGCAGTTTTGGCGCTGGGTAGGGATTCCCCTCCTTGCACCCCCAATACTTGCCGCTTTCATCGTTCTATTTACTGACGCTTTCGCAGCGTATGCCACCGCAGAGGCACTGACCTCTGGAACAATTGCCCTGGTTCCAATCCAGCTGGGCGCACTAATTTCCGGAAACGTTTTAGCGGGTCAGACTAATTTAGGTGACGCTTTAGGTGCCGGAATGATCGCAATCGTCCTCGTGGCTGGATTTTTATACGCGTACGTGCAGAGGAAGGCATCCAAATGGTTGCGGTAACGACAAACGTCGGCCGAGATGGCAAAGAACCAGGGGCCGCCAATGTTCTGAAGTTAGGTAGAGCCTTCCGCTACGGAATCTTGGGACTCGTAGGGATCTTCTTCATTATCCCAATACTAGCTTCAGCGAGATTCAGCTTTTTGGGAAACAACAACACCATAACAATTTCCGCCTATACCCAGCTATTCAGTACTCCGCAGTTCTGGAGCACACTGTTTTTATCGGTCAAGATCGGACTGGGTACCGTGTTGCTCACCCTTGCCCTTCTGATCCCTACGGTGGTCTGGATTCACTTGCGCGTCCCGAAGCTCAAGCGGGTCTTTGAGTCGATATCTCTGCTTCCGCTGGTCATACCCTCGGTCGTGGTGACACTTGGAGTGATCACTTCCTTCAAGAGCCTCCCGAATATAATCATGGGGACCCCGGTTATCCTCGCACTTGAGTACGTAATATTGGCGCTCCCATACAGCTATCGAACCTTCGACTCAGCGGTTCAAGCGATCGACCTCAAGACATTGGTTGACGCCGGCCAGTCGCTAGGCGCCGGATGGATCAAACTACTTAGGTTTGTAGTACTGCCCAACTTAAGATCTGGTCTATTGGGTGCGGCTATTTTGGCCTTCGCCTTCTGCCTTGGCGAGTTTGCAGTCGCATCGCTTTTAAGCTTCACCACATTTCCGGTCTTTCTGGTCCAAGTGGGCCAGGTTGCGGCGAGCCAAGCAGTTGCACTTTCGCTAATAGCACTCCTGTTCACCTGGATGCCATTAGCCGTCATCATCATCATCTTCGGCCAAAGAAATGCTTCCTCGAAGAAAAAGACCGTGTCTTTGGCCACAACTATTGAACAAGAGGAGACCACCGGAATTGCCTAACTTCCTCGAACTTTCTTTCACCGCCCGCCTCGATTGGAATGAAATTAGATGACTCAAGCTACTAACACCGACTCCAACTCAAACATCAGAAATGGTGTAAAGGTTGATTTGATTGGTCTAAGCCGCTACTACAAAGACGTCGCTGCGCTAAAGTCCATGAACCTCAGCGCCTCGCCAGGCGAACTAATCGTGCTTCTCGGCCCTTCTGGCTGCGGCAAAACAACAGCACTCAGAGCACTCGCTGGCCTCGAAGTCCTAGACGGCGGTACGGTCATGATCGGAAGCAAAGACGTCACCCGACTCCCGGCATCGCGGCGAAATATAGGAATGGTGTTCCAGAGCTACAGTCTCTTTCCAAATATGACCGCAAAGGCCAACGTCGAGTTCGGCCTGAAGGTCCGTAAAGTTTCATCATCAGAGAGGTCTAAGCGATCGGCTGAACTCTTAGACCTCATCGGCCTATCCCCTCAGGCAGATAGGTACCCCCATCAGCTCTCCGGGGGCCAGCAGCAGAGAGTAGCCCTCGCTCGGGCACTAGCTATCAAACCCGAGGTTCTGCTATTAGACGAACCACTTTCTGCCCTTGACGCAAAGGTACGAGCTCAGCTACGTGATGAGATCAGACGCATCCAACTTGAGCTCGGGATAACTACCTTCTTTGTCACCCATGACCAGGAGGAGGCTTTGGCACTCGCTGATCGAATAGCGGTAATGAGGGCAGGAGAAATCGAACAGATTGACACTCCGCTGAGCGTATATTCACAGCCTACGACGGAGTTTGTCGCAGAGTTCGTAGGAAAGGTCAACCGCCTATCCGGAGTAATAGTGAGCCAGGATAAGGTCAACGTCGAGTCGATAGGCTCAATCAGCTATGACTCAAAAAATACCCCATTTCAGACCGGCACCAATGTCCAGGTTCTGGTCCGCCCCGAAGCCCTAGGGATAATGATCTCAGACACTGGCCAATGGAGGCTGGTCTCCAAGAGTTTCCTGGGTGCTTCGGTCAAGTTAAACCTCACCAACCCAACCGGTCAGAAGGTCATCGTAGAGTTGACAACGGGCGAGGCGACCTTGATAGAACAGGACTCACAGCTTTCACTTTTTGGCAAGAGTGACGCACTCCTAGTACAGAGGGCCTGATGGTCGGATAAATTGATTATTGATCAGGATCAGGCTCGAAGGCAAAGTTTATTCCCGTTATGCGAAAGGCGGCGATTTTTCGCCGCCGCTGCCGTCCTACCAACCCCGTTGGACCCGACCGACAGTTGATCGAAGACGGATCCGCCGATTCCGCAAGGTCTCAGAATGACTTGTTGCGCCTTGATGCGAGACCGTAAAGGAACGTCGTGCCATCTGTAGCGCAGGTCCCAATTAACTTGTCGGTATATAAGGTAAGAACAAGGCGCCATCTGTGACGCAAGAGAGAAACCAAATGAACGCCAACAGCCAGATCACCATCGATGCGAATCGACTCTCGTTAGACCAAGCTTTGCAAATACGGGCGCCTGAGGTAAGTCAGGTAGAGGTACTCGACCTCATCAAACACTTCAACGAGGGGGTAGCAGACCTACTTTTGACCGACTACGACCAGAGGGAGCTGCGGGTCACAAAGGACAAAATAAGGCGGGTTCTCCGCTGTGAGCGAAACTTGGTAGAAAGTCAAGCATCAAAAGACAAGCCCACCCCGGCGATGGTCGCTGGTACCCTGCTTGACGCCTGCTTTACCCTTCATGCTTCGGGCGGCGTGTTAGAAGACCCGACCAAGGACGCTCTCTTATTCCTCTCCACTTTGGGAGACGGCCTAGATATCGACCCTGACGTAGAGGATCTAGTTAGGCCAAAAGTTGAGGAGGGGTATGCCAAATTGGTCGCCTTCTGGGACGCAGATACCATAAGAGACAAATTCTCCTTGCGCCTTCAAGATCGAATTGCCCTTAGCTTCCGTAACACACGACTCCAGTTGATCGGCAGGCCTGATGTAGTCCTCAGCGGTCTCGACCCAAACCACGAGGACGTGGTTATTATCGACGTGAAAAGCGGCACTCCAAAGATTTTCGACGTGGAGGACGCCCGGCTGTACGCACTAATGGAAACACTCAGGTCACACCGACTGCCGTCGTTGATCGGAAACTACTACTTAGCTATCGATCGATTAGAGCTAATCGTGCCGAGCTTGCAGCTACTTGGGGATGAGACAAGTAGAACCCTTGGAGCAATAGCCAAAATGGTGGAAATAGCTAATACTAAATCTGCAACCACTACCAGATCGGTCGAGCTGTGCCAGTATTGTCCTATAAATTTGACCTGCGCAGAAGTGACCGAAGACGACCGTCTGGGTTGGGCTTCGACCGTAGTGTCAGTTGGATTCGAGGACCCCATCGAATCGGTAATCGGAATGCAAGTGGGCCTCGATGACTAATCGCCGTCAAGCTGAATTCCTCGACAGGCTCCATGAGGCTATAGCGTATCCCTTGGGCGACAATACCGGCTCATCGAGATCCAACAGACGAG
>JAKBHQ010000307.1 GCA_021836665.1 Thermoplasmata archaeon | reverse complement strand
GGTCGACCCTGAGCAGAAGCGCAAGGCAATCGGAGAGACATTTATAAGGGTCTTTGAAGACCTTAGGCCCGAACTCGGCCGGGCTGAATTTTTGGTGCAGGGAACCTTATACCCCGATGTAATCGAGTCGGGGACGAAGGATGCCGCCAAGATTAAATCCCACCACAACGTGGGGGGGCTCCCCGAGGATATGGATTTTGAACTTATTGAGCCCCTGAGGGCCCTATTTAAAGATGAAGTCCGTGCCATAGGCGAAGAACTTGGTCTCCCTGAAAAGATGGTCTGGCGACAACCCTTCCCTGGCCCTGGGCTAGCGGTACGTATTCTCGGCGAGGTGACAAAGGAGGCGGCGGACACCCTGCGACAGGCAGATCTGATCGTATCTCAGGAAATCGAGTCCGCCGGCCTGACTGGAAAGCTTTGGCAGAGCTTCGCAATTCTGGCCACCAACCTGCGAAGTGTCGGCGTTATGGGGGACGAGAGGACCTACGCCAATCCCGTTATCTTAAGGGCCGTCGAGTCTGACGATGCTATGTCAGCGGATTGGGCGAGGATCCCTTATGAGGTGCTGGAGAGAATTTCGACCCGCATCATTGCGGAGGTGAAGGGAGTGAATCGGGTGGTCTATGACATCACCTCAAAGCCCCCCGGAACAATTGAGTGGGAGTGATCCCTTAGGCTGGATTCGATGAACCTGACAGATTTAACCCGAGACCTAAATGCGCCACAGCTCGAGGCGGTTACCCACTCGGGTGGGCCAGTTCTGGTCGTTGCGGGGGCCGGTTCGGGCAAGACCCGGGTTTTGACTAGGCGCTTTGCCTACCTGTTGCACCAGGGTGTCCATCCACTTTCGATACTCGCGATAACTTTCACTAATAAGGCTGCGGCCGAAATGAAGTCCAGGGTTTTAGGTGCCATCACCGAAGGAACTCCCGGATCACTTTGGGTCTCGACCTTTCATTCTGCGTCGCTCAGAATTCTTAGGACCTTCGCTGCTGAACTTGGATATCGGCCGGGATTTTCGATTTACGATACACAGGATTCAACACGACTCTTGTCGCAGGTGATCGTGGATGCCGGATATGACGTAAAGCGATTTGTTCCAAAGGGGATGGTCAAGCATATCTCAACCTTGAAGTCGGACATGGTCGTGCCGGAGGAGTTCGAACTTTCTGCTAGCGGTGCCTTTGAGAGGAGTGTGGCTCAAATCTACCGCGAATACCAGAGGAGGCTTCTGTCGAACAACGCTATGGACTTCGATGACCTTCTGCTCAACGTAGTCCAGCTTTTTCGAACTCGCCCCGAAGTCCTCAGCCACTTCCAATCCCGATTTGCCCACGTACTAGTCGATGAGTTTCAAGACACTAACCGTGTACAGAATCAGATTCTTTTGGACCTCACCCGCAGTTCACGTCAGGCATTTGCCGTTGGAGATGCTGACCAGTCGGTCTATAGGTTCCGGGGAGCAAATGTCGGAAATATTTTGGAATTCGAGCGTAATTTTCCGGATGCCAGGCTGATCAAGTTGGAACAGAACTATCGTTCAACATCGATTATTTTGGACGCCGCAAACTCACTAATCTCCTTCAATCGGGGACGGATTGCAAAGAACCTATGGACGGAGACTAAAGGCGGTCGGCGCATATCGCTTATCGAGGCCGATACCGATACCGAGGAGGCGCAACAAATAGTAGCTGCGATAAGCCATGAGGTTGAAAATGACCATAGGAGTTATGGCGACATAGCCATTCTGTATCGGGCTAATGCACAGAGCCGCCTAATTGAGCAACAGTTGATTAGACAGTCGATTCCCTACGGAGTGGTTGGCGGTCCTCGCTTTTACGATCGCAAGGAGATCAAAGACGCGATTTCCTACCTGCGTCTTGTGGTGAACCCTTCAGACGAGGTCTCCCTAAGAAGGGCGATAAATATTCCTAAGCGGGGGGTAGGGGAAGTCACCCTCGCCAGGGCTACCAGCTTCGCTATTGATTCTGGCATAGAGATCCTGCGAGCCTTCGAGTCGCCAAAGGCATTTGCGGCGTCTAGTCGAGCCTCCGTCGAAATCTTACGGTTTTGTGATTTGATCAAAGAACTGCGCAGGATGGCGGATAATCAGACAAAACCGAGGGAGGTGCTCGAGTACCTTCTAGTCGAAAGTGGATTGCGCCAAGAGATAGCCTCTGAGCCGAAACATGAAGCTGAGTCGAGGTTAGAGAATTTAGAGGAGCTAGTGAGGCTAGCCTCTGATTTTGAGTCCTTAGAAGGTTTTTTGGAGGAGACGGCCCTCTATTCGACCGCCGATGAGTCAACCTCTGAGTCGAAGGTCAATTTGATGACGTTGCACGCTGCGAAGGGCCTCGAGTTCCCCGTCGTCTTTATATCTGGGCTCGAGGACGGAGTCTTTCCTCATATGCGGTCTTTCGTGGACCCTGAGCAACTTGAAGAGGAGAGGAGGCTCTGCTACGTCGGGATAACTCGAGCCAAGGAGAAACTTTACCTTACAAGGGCCCAGGTAAGGGGGGGAGAATATACTGGGCAGTTCCATCCCCCTTCGCGTTTTATCGAAGAGATCCCGGTTGATCTAGTCGAGGAATCTGACGGTACTAAGTGGAGGGGGGGCAATTCGAGGGGTGATCGGCGAAGTGGAAATCTGGGCGCTTCTCCGTGGGGCGGTTACGGCGGTGAAACCACTGATCGAGGATCCTTTGCGGCCACGCCCGATTACAAGGTTGGAGATGAGGTTTACCACAAGAGCTTCGGTGAAGGAGTGGTAGTAGATATGTCAATCCACGGTTCCGGCCTGGAGGTCTTAGTTAACTTCGTCGGCTTGGGCCAAAAGAGACTCGACGCCTCGGTCGCCAAGTTGAAAAAGATCTGATACATCTCTTTAGTAGAACCACTTTCCTTCAAAGACCGTCAGCTAGCAAAGACCCAATTGATTTGCCATTTCATTGCGGACTTCGAGGATGGAGATTGGTCTATTTAGAAATAAGCGACATAAAATTAAGCCTTGGCTTGTGTTATTAACGGCAGAGATGCCCTTAGAGACTGGTTGACTGTTAGTAAGTGTTTATTGATATGTCAGTCGGTGCGACAATTAGTTCTGTAGATACCCTAGGTCACTTGATGTCGCAGGTTGCTTCTCGGTACGCCGAAAGGGTTATGGTTGAGGAGATCGATGGACAACAGTTCACATTCTCTCAGGCAGAGGAGTTAGTCGAGCGACTATCAAACGGCGTCGCCAAAGAGGTGTTACCTGGTCAGAGGGTAGTCATCAGTCTCGCAAACGGCTATGACCTCTTTTTTGCCTGTTTAGGTGTGGCCAGAGCTGGGGCGGTCGCCGTTCCTCTAAGCGATCAGCTCACCAAGATCGAAGTCGATCGGATAATCAAAGAGTGCGAGCCTGCCCTTGTGGTTAGGGATCTCGCACAGATATACGGTGATCTCGGCGAACCCGAGACCCAAATCGACCGACACTCTACCGCTGCGATTTTCTACACCTCAGGGACAACCGGAAGGCCCAAAGGGGTGGAACTTAGCCACAAGGCACTCCTGGATAGGTTGAACTTGATGGGCGTCATCGGGTTGGTTGGACCCCAAAGCGCAGCTTTTGGTCTCCCGCTGTCGCATCTAATGGGCTTTATCTTTGCGCTCTCGATGGCGATGGCCGGTTATAAGGTCTACTTCTTTCCAAAATTTGACCCTAAGGCCGTGCTTGACATCATTGAGCAGAGGCGGCCGCAGATTTTTGCTGGTGTTCCCGCTATGTATCGGCTGCTGCTTGAGGCCGGAGCCGAGAACAGGAGACTGAATTCTATAAACGTCTGGTACTCTTCTGCGGACGCAATGCCGACAGATCTGGCGAGGAAATTTCAAGATTTTGGGTCGGCGACTTCTTTCGGTTATTCCTCCTCATTTGGGTCGGCGGCTTTTATAGAGGGCTACGGAATGGTTGAACTCGGTGGCGCGGTGGCGACCCGTATGTTCCCATCGATGCCCTTCAAGTCGACGGCTATACCGGCGGTATTTCGCGAACTCCTCGACAATGCTGGTATCGGCATACCATTCGGGGGCGCTGAGCTAAAGGTGTCAGATGAGAACGGATCCGAGGTCACCCCCGGTACCGTCGGGGAACTTTGGGTTAGAAATGAAGGCTCGCTCAAGGGTTATTTCAAAGACAAAAATGCCACCGACGCTATTTTGGCCAACGATGGCTGGGTGCGAACTGGTGATTTGGCTCGGCGTGGCCCATTTGGAACGGTCTATTTCGTCGGGCGCGCAAAAGACGTTATAAAGTCCGGCGGGTATTCGGTCTACGCCAGGGAAGTAGAGGCGGTACTCGAGGACCATCCGGACGTCGCAGAAGCCTCTGTGTTAGGGATAGAGGACGAGAAATTGGGCGAAGTGCCGGTCGCCGCTGTACGATTGATGCCCAGGAGTCGAGTTAGTGTTGCGGAGATTGCTAATTGGTGTCAAGACAATCTTGCGCACTATAAGGTACCTCGGCAGATAAAGATAGTGTCTGTTCTACCTAGGACCGACACGGCTAAGGTGAAGAGGGAGCAGCTCCGGGAGCTCTTTGAGCCGGGTACGTAATACGTTATTCAACTTTCAGAGATGTTTTGGCATCTGTCGGAATTTTGGTGGACTTCAGATTTAGAAGGGCAAAAAATGCACTTTGTCGGGCGGGTTTTTTCTCAACTCGATTTGATGGGTAGTATTTGAGGCCGTGGAACGTCGTTATCGAGTTGTAGTCGCAAAGCCCGGGCTGGATGGTCATGATCGAGGTGCCAAAGTAATAGCTAGGGCTCTCAGGGACGCCGGGTTTGAAGTTATATATACCGGACTACATCAGACCGCCGAGCAGGTGGTAGAGACGGTAGTTCAGGAGGACGCCGACGCCTTAGGGCTTTCATTGCTCTCCGGGGCCCACCTGACACTTGTTCCTCGGATTGTTGAGGGACTAAGAGAGCAAGGGGCGAGCGACGTCCTAGTCGTCGTCGGAGGGATCAT
>JAKBHQ010000339.1 GCA_021836665.1 Thermoplasmata archaeon | reverse complement strand
CCGCCATCTGAGAATACGGAAAATATGCCGAGGTGGTATACGCGTTCTGTACCCAGTAGATCTTTCCAGAAAGTATCACCGGATACGGGTTGGAACCAAGAGTTAAAAATGGGGCGGCCTTCTGGATCCTAGCTTGGATATCACGGTTGAACATGATCTTCGACTGATTCGTTATCAGCCCGGAGATAAGTAGGTTCAGGTCACCAAAGCGCATTGCGAATGCGGCCTTCACGAGTTCCGAAGATAGCCTCACACCACCAGTGCCGGAGTAACTCGTTTCAACCGAAGCGCCTGTAGATGTCTGGTAGTCAACTTCGGGCTGCTTAGTATCGGCAACAACATACCCTGGAACTTGTTGGCCATAGTAAACCTGAGGTTGAGTAATTGTCTCAGTTCCTCCGGTTGAAACCGGTGGAACGTCCCTTATGGCGAAAGATGGATTCCCATCTTGAGTGATCTGGTTGGCGGGGGCTAAGACGGCTCCATATCCATGAGTATATTGAAGGTGCTGGTTAACCCAAGAATTCGAAGGAAGGTTGGCCGCATTAAGCTGACGTATGCCGACTATGACCGGGGTAGTCACGCCGTTGATCTTATACCTGTCGGCATTGATCGAGTTGAACTGGTAGTAAGACCGAATGTCCTGGAGCTTGTTGACCGTCTGCAAAGGCGTATTAGTTCCCCAGAGCCTTACGGCCCTCAATGCATTCGAGCTCTGTAGTAGTTGGTTTTGGGATAGGTTGTCATTGACCTGAAAGCTCTGCTGTGAAATTCCATCTAGGCCAAGGGCGTACCTAGTGGCGACGATATTGCGACCGATGTAAGGCAACTCTTTCGTGGCCTGAGAGGGCTGGACCACGAAGTTCTGGATGATTGCGGGATACACCGCACCGAGAACTACTGAGAGAAATGCCCAAAGACCTACTCCAATTGCGGGAAGCACCCAACCTTGTCTTCTGATATTGAAGATTAGTAGAGCGAACGACGCAAGTGAAATTACGATAAGCATGTTAAGCGCCGGCAGCTGGGCATGAACATCGGTATAGGAAGCCCCTTGAACCACTCCCCGAGTGGACAGGTCGAGTTCATATCGCTGGAAATAGTAACCAAAAGCTTTTACTAGGGCCATCAATCCCAGAATCATCGACAGCTGTGCTTTGACCGGAGGCGACACCCTTGGACGATTGCCCTGAGTCGTAATGCTCCCAGACAAGTAGTGGGCCCCGGTAGTCAACAAAAATACCAGCGTGAGCGCTACAAACACCCAGTGGACGAGGAAAAGGTAAAAAGGTAGCCTAAATACAAAGAAGCTCGCGTCGAGATGAAATTGGGGATCCTTGACTCCAAAAGGGACCGAATTTCTAAAAAGGAGCCAGGTCTGCCACTGGGACGAAGTACCTACTCCCAAAAGAAGACCGATTACTGCAGATACCACTATCCTTCCGATGCGCGGAAATCTGGAAGTTGCGCTCCTGTATCTATTTATCAATTCCTCTGAAGCCGAGTCGTTTGGAACACTCTTGTCCATTATCTTTTGTGCGATCGTCAGACTTATAAATGACATCAACGCACCCACAAGGGTGAAAAAGACCGCTAGCTCGATCTTGGCGAGCAGGATGGATGACCAAACTCCCGATAGATGGACCGATTTAAACCACAGAAAATCCGTGAAAAAGACCGAAATGCCGCGCAAAGACAGCACTAAAACAATAAGGATGATGAAAATACCTAGCGCGAGTACCTGACGCCGTGATCCTCTTCTATGGCCAGCTGCCATTTCACTTGGATTCCGCATGGGTTCTACCCTAGGCGCGCTCGACCGTAATCAGACATCTACAGCCAGGGTGAGCGGGAGGCGCACTGTGCGAAGTAGGAAATAACTCTCCGCTTGTCGTCTCGCCGTTTAGCGCGTTGTCCTCGCAATCCGGACAAGTGTTTCCCTTGTCATGGGCTATCCACCGCACCCTTTGACCCACCGAACCGGCGAGTGCACCTCTGGCGTGTGCAGAAACGACTGCGTCTTCTATGATCGAATCAAGCTTGGAACTCCTTAAGTCTCTATAGATCCCTGAAATTCCACCTATCTGGTCGGACTCGTTGCCGCCATCATGGATGAGCAGCGAACCTTTTACCTTGGTCAAGCTCAGCTGGTTCAGCAAAGCTAGTAATTCCTCGAGTACCTGCCTTGCAATTTCAAAGGAACTAACAGGATTTGCAACCGCCCCAACCGAAGTAAAACCCGCTTCAACCGCTGGCAACAGAAGTTCCTTTAGATCCTCAACTCGCTGTTCAAGTCGAGCACTCAGCTCCTTGGTCATGAAATTTGCGCCTTCAACTCCTCCCTTTCTCAAGGCATCTAGGAGTTCATTTTGGTCATCCTGAAGGAGTCGCTTTGTCCTGCGAGACAATTGAAGAAGCGCTGGCTGGATGCTTACGTCTCTGGATTCAATCAAGGCCATTTCGGTCTCACCCAACACCACAGAGGCTCCTTCGGTACCAGCGGCGCCTCTTGGCATATCGGAAAGCGCTTCCGAAGCCTTCAGTGGGGATGCGATCGCTCGATGATCACTTTCCTCTACTTCTGGGTGAGGTACCTCGTCTAAGGAAAGAACTGAGTGAGCTTCCAGGGCCTCTGAGTTGCGGCTTACCCTCATACGCTCAAATAGTTCTTCGAGTCGATTTAGCCTTTCTGCATCAACCTGGGCGGTCAAATGTGGTGGGCCTGAATCATTATGCTGGCCAACTACTCCCTTCGTCGCTGGAGAGTCGATCACAGGCCCTTCAGCTGATGCCGTAGGGGAGATGGTCTCTGCGAGGGTTGGCTCCTGAATCGCCTCGACATCTCGTGAAAAGGTCGATTCATGGGAGATGGATATTGGCTCATCAACGATAGAATCAAGTAAGGCTGTATCTGCACTCCTGGCCTGGTCACTTGGGTAAGCCGCTAATTCATCTTCGTCGTCAAAGGCAAAATACTCCTCTACCTCATCCTGTATGACCGAATCAAGAATTGAGCCCTCTAAGAGATCCTCCTCGAACAGCGCCTCGGCTTCAGTAAGGTCAGCGCCTCCAAGCTCGCCGTCATCTTCTCCGCTCTCACCAATAATTGCGTCCGCTTGAGGGAAATAGTTGGCTCTTTGATCCTGCTCCTCGCCGTGGACAACTTCACCGCCCACTTCTGAGGAGCCAATTTCAACTTCAGGTATAAGTTCGACCTCACTCTGTGGGTCTGTTGCCACGTATAAAGTAGAAGGCTGGACTGCCCTCAGCTCCTCGATCTCATCTGATGGTCTTTGTTCACTACCTTCGAGAAATGGCTCCTTCCGGTCCTCAAAGTTGGGAGGAGCATCTTCAAACGCCTCCGACTCTCTTGGATCTTGTAATGAGCTCTCCGGGTCTTCGTCGTGAGTATTCTCACCTTTAGCCTGGGGAATCGAGTCACCGTCTGCATGGGCTCTATCGTCGTCCTCCACCGATTTCAGGTACAAATGTTCCGGATCGAGCGAACTCTCCACCCTTGCTATCATCCTCGCAGCCCCGTTTAGAATGGTGAGGATACTGTTCCTTGCAGCTTCTAGTTCGGACATCTCCTTCATAAGTTCGTCAACCTTAGAGCGTGCGTCATTGAGGTAGGAGGACCTTAGCTCTTTTGCCCTGTAGACAATCGCTCGGCCCTCCTCTTTTGCCTTCTGTATTAGCTCATTTCCCTGCGCCTCGGCATAGTTTAAGAACTCATCGCCTTGCTTCTTGGCCCTTTGCAGTGCGTCCTCCGCACTCTGAGACGACTCCATTTGGAGTGACTCGGCTTTTGCTTCAGCGTCTTCCACAATTCGCCGAGCACTGCGCTCGGCTCGCTGCACAATGGCCTCGGCCTGACTTTCGGCTTGGATCCGAATCGCTCTTGCGGTGTCCGATGCGATGCGAACTACCTCGGCCGCATGTTCGCCTACTTTAGAAGCCTCGAGTTCTCCAATTTGAAGTTGGTTCCCAGAATCCCGCTTTAGAACCTCGATCTCCACCCTTGACCGACTCAGTGCCTCTTCTAAGGATGACATCTGAGCTGCAACCTTTACCAAAAAGGCCCTTACTTCGTCCCTGTTATAGCCGCGTAAGTGGCTTGAGAACTCCAGTGCGGCAATTAACTGTGGCGTGAGACGATCATCACGGTTCGGAGCGGTATCAAATGACATGCCTAAAGACTATTTCGAAACAACTCGAGTTACGAGCCGATACGGCATGTAAAGAAAAGACATCACTTCGCCTAGATGTCAAACAACGAAAATACCGCCCGTAATCGACCCCAACCGCAGTCAGGTCGCTCAACTGCACTAATTACCGCTAAAGCCGTAATACGAGAGCTAGATACCAGTGCAACCTACAGTTCCTCAAGGCTGGGCCACATTAAGCCTTCGACGACACTATCACCTACACCCTTTGAGAACTCGAACATGCCGGACTTTCGAGTCGGGAAGATCACCAATTACCGAGTACTGCGAGCCTGCAGCTAGTTTGCACTCCAATTGGTGATCAGGCTACTCAAAGCACCTTCAAATTAGCAGATAATCGAGTCGACACCGAGTCGACGCAATCTAGATGCCAATTTAACTGCCACGAACTTCACCAAGCCGTGTTTCGTGGAACTCATATAATGGTCCATCCCACCTAGCTTCCGCTGGCGCGAGGTCGCCATTTAGAGGCTCGTTGTCCATCAACAAGCATCCCGCCAAAAATAGAAACTGGATTCGACTCTGTATATAGCTTGGCCAATTCGATATTTAGGCGTGATTCCAACTTACTAGTCGTAGGGAAAACTTACTTAAGTACATTAGGTGACCAGCAGCTGGCCCTGAATTTTCATCTATCCTTCGACGGCATCGTCCAGGTCATCGGTGTCCAGGTGCTGTCCCGCCTCGACCTCTGGCGTCTCGGACCCATTGGCTTGCGAAGTCTCCTGGTGCCTAGTGTCTTCAGCCACTGCGCCGACCTGTGTGATAAATGCCTCCCCCGCCACAACTC
>JAKBHQ010000344.1 GCA_021836665.1 Thermoplasmata archaeon | reverse complement strand
GGCCCTTGGCAGCTTGGGACCAGCCCCCCGTTCGTTCCCGGGTCGATTTACACAGGCGGCATTTCAGATGGCGAGATGACTCATCACCTAGAGACAAAAGCTATGGTCAGTATCAATACTGGCCATAATTGGCTAGACGAGAACGACTCTTGGATTAGTGATAGTAAAGTCCAAGACGAGAACCTTGTAAAAGGTGCATCATCATGAGAGGACTCGCTATTTATCGCTCAGATGTTTACCATCCAGATGTGAAGGTGCTTTAATTTGCAGGAAAACCTCAAAGGTTACTTGCTTTCCCCCTCTAAGTGGTGTCCAAGACTGGGCATCCTAGATGTATCCCAAAACGAAAAGGTCCTGGTTGTCTCGGACCTAAGCCTTTCCAGCCTGACCAGTTCCAGCGATCCGCGACTTTCAAGTTCGAACACTTCAAGACTCGTCGAAGCCCTAGCAGAATTCAAAGGCAATGGTCACCTGATTGTCTTGGGAAACTTTCTAGACCTTGGCTACGCTGACCCGGCTATTGGTGAGGGGGGACCAGCCAAGGAGGCCCTTCGTGCAAACGAGCAGGTTGTCGACTTCATCGCTAACTTTGCAAAAAACCACAATGGACGTGTCATCATCGTGCCGGGGCTTAAAGACCGCTCGCTCGCCTGGGACGAAGAACTATCCAATGTGGTCACTGCCCGGCTCGGAGCGACCCTATGTTTAGAGCTAGAGGTTCGCTTTCACTCACTAAACCGGACCGAACGGGTTCTAGTCACTTCCGGCAGGGAGTTTGATGAAAATGCTAAAGCCTCTGACCCTTATTCGCCATTCGACACTCCGTGGGCGACACATCGCTTAAAAGACGTATTGCCCAAGTCACTCCGCGAAGGTTCGTCGCTCCTCTGGGGAGCCGAGCGTCTTCAAGACCCGGAGGACCTGGCTGGATTGGCTGCTTCTCGGATCGTCTACTCCAAAGTCCTCAAGTACAGCTTCTTTGCTTTGATACCCATCGCATTCATGGTTCTTTTGCGAATACCACTGCTTGCTACCCTCCCTGGAATCGGTCGGCTAAAGAGCCTTCAGTCCCTTGGCAGGCTGCGGATAGAACTATTGTTTTTTACAGCACTCATCGACATCATCGTGGTAATTTCGATAATACTCTTCCTGGCTCAGAGGGTTTATTCAGCGCTTTCCAAGGCCTCCCCGACGACTATGGGCACGAAAAGAGACCTAAATATAGCGAGCAGGATCGGGGCCCAAAGCGTATTGCGAAAGGGTTACAAGGCCCTAATAGCAGCCCATAACCGCCAGCCTGAACTTATCAAAGTCGGATCTGGTTACTTTGCCAATCCAGGCGGCACCCTGCCAATTCTCAAAAAGAGGCCGGGCCGAATGGGTCTGCCAGCTACTTACTCAGTAATTTCAGAGGTGAGTTGGCTCGAACTGAGTGCAGATGACACCCTCAAAATAGAACTTTTTGGATTCACCGCATCAACATACGTTCCTCTCATAAATCGGATAGTCTCCAGCCAAGATCGGACCTTCCCAAATGCGCCATCGCTTATCGCTTCACTTCCAGGTGGGCAGGACTACGCCGAAATAGACCCGAGGGAGCTCATTAGGTTTCTTAGACCACGACGAATAGCCCATATTTCAGTACTGGCCCTTGGTATCATCGACCTGGCTTCGGCTCTAACTCCTCCGTTACGAAGCCGACTTAGGGACATCCTTGAATTTCTTCCCTCTAATGTTGCGACTTTTGCAGATGCAACCACGGCCCTCATAGGCGTGGCGCTTTTAGGCTTGAGTTTCGGAATCTCAAAAGGCCAGAGACTCGCCTGGACCATCTCGACGTCTGCGGTTGCTATTGGAGTTTTATCTAATCTTCTAAAAGGTGGTGACTTCGAGGAGGCTACCGCCCTCTTGATACTCCTCGCATTTCTCCTGCAAAACCGTGCCGCTTTCGATCAGCGAGGGTCCCGCGAAAAGTTTTTAACTCGAATAATAAAAGCCATTTCATACTGGATCCTCACCCTGCTGATCGGGACGGCCTCTATTTGGCTCGACGGTACTTTCCAGCGACATACAAGACGGATCACCGTCAGCAGAGCAATTGTCGCTGCGGCCTCTCGGATGATTGCGTCCCCGATTGGAATCCTTCCTCACCTTCTGAATCGCTTTATCTCGCCGACCCTGTTCACGGCGACAATCGGAATCGCAATTTACTTAGTGGCTGGGCTCTTCCTTCCATATGTCGCAGAGCTCACCTCGGAACACTACCTTCGAACTTCCTCCGGGCTGTCCGAACGAGAAATAGTTGCTAACTACTCCAAGGGGACTCTGGACTATTTTGCCCTGCGCGATGACAAAGAGCACTTCGTATCGCATGACACTTTAATCGCATACGCAAACTACGGATCGACTTGTCTAATATCACCCGACCCAATCGGACCGGAAGTGGGCGCAAAACAAGCGGCTAAAGAGCTCATTTCGACACTTCGCTCTAGAGGAAAGTCAATAGCGGTTTTGGGTGCTTCACAGGAATGGGTCGAATTCTATCGCTCCGTCGGACTACATGAGTACTACATCGGAGATGAGGCGGTAGTCGACGTGTACGCTTTGTCACTGGAAGGAAAGGCGCACAAGGGTCTTCGCCAAGCAGTGAATCGTGTTAGAAAATACGGCTACACTTCTGAGTTTCGCTCGCCCTCAGAGATTACCCCCGAGATCAAAGATCAGATCTTGGAAGTGATGACCAGGTCCCGAAAGGGTGACGCCGAAAGGGGCTTCTCGATGACGCTCGGGCGGGTTGCCGATCCAGTCGACGAGGAGATACTAATCACTTGCTGTAACGACCCAAAGGGCACTTTGGTCGGTTTCTGCCAATGGGTTCCAGCGCCAGGAATCGATGGATACAGCTTGGATCTAATGAGGCGGGACATAGGGGAACACCCGAACGGTCTCATCGACTTCATGATAGTTGAAACGATCGAACATCTAAAGACTCGAGGGAAAACTCACCTCTCATTGAACTTTGCCACCATGCGCGGAGTCCTCGCCGGAGAGCGAGGCGACGGAATAACTCAGCGTGTGGAGAAGATGGTGCTCAAGCGACTCTCCGACTCAATGCAAATCGAGTCCCTTTGGAAATTTAACTCGAAATTTGATCCGGATTGGTCTCCTCGCTACCTGATCTACGACAAACTCGAGACCTTGCCGTCAGTCCTGCTGGCGGTTGCCAAAGCCGAATCATTCTGGGAGATACCGGTCATTGGCCGGTTCCTCGGCCAAGATCAGGAAAAAGGTTCCGGTCCGGCCCGAAGGAGCGCCGACTCGTCAAGCGAGCCAAAGAGTAATTCATCGTGATCCATGCCTGCAAGCGGGCTCTTTGCAAAAGACCCCAGCCCGACGGTGAGTTCGATTTTTGACCCGAACCAATCCATCTGGCAAGATCGAGAAACAACAAGCGCTTCAAAACGAAGCATATTTCGGAGAATTAAATGCTAAACGACACAACTCCTGGTCTCACTTCAGATCTAGAGTCGAGCTCAAGACCTAAAAGAGACAACAGGCTTGCGTGGCTATCCGCAGCGACCGCTGCGCTCACCCTGGCTTTAGTTGGGCTCGGTAGTACTGTCAGGGTAACCAACTCGGGAATGGGCTGCCCGTCCTGGCCCCTCTGCTACGACCAGTTGGGACCCATCTACCATCTCCATCCAATTCTCGAAGAATCTCATCGATACCTCGCATCGATCGTCAGCGTCCTAGTATTAGCTACCTACCTGCTAGCTAGACGCTCAAAAAACTCAATGGCGACCAAAAAGCCAGCCCTGGTCTCATTGGCGCTGGTCATTCTCCAAGTATTTTTGGGCGGGCTAACGGTGCTGGCCAAGAATGCGCCTTGGACAGTGACGCTACATTTGATTGTGGGTTTAATCTTCCTATCCGTCACCGTAGTGACTGCGGTAATCGCCTTCTCCGGGAAGGCCGAATACCCCTTGTCACCGCTAAGCAAACGGTGGGGAATAATCGCCTTAGGGTCGACGCTCGTACTACTCCTTTCGGGAAGCATAGTTGTCGCCGCTGGGGCGGGAGCGGCCTGTCCGACCTGGCCGGTATGCTTCGACCCAGGCCCCACACGGCTCGTCTATGTAGCATTGGTTCATCGATTCTTTGCAACCGTTGCTGCAGCGTCAATCATTGTGCTGGTAGCTCACGGCTGGTCAGCTGGCACAAAAATTTGGCGAAGTTGGTCGGTGGTGCTGTTGGTCCTCTTGGCTGGTGTCGCTTCGCTCGGAGCAGCATCGGCCCTTACCAAGTCAAGTGCCTTTTGGGCGGACCTGCATCTCATCGCCGCGGGTACTTTATGGGTGGTCTTGACCATCGTGGTGGTAGCGGCGAAGGAAACTCTAAAGAAGGACACGCTCCAGAGCTAGCATTTGGCAATTCCGTTATAGTTCGTCCTGGCAAGCAAACGTAAGTCCAATTGGCACAAACAGCGGGCAGAAGTAATCTTCAAGTAAGCGATACAGCCCAGAGCGGCCTCGCAGCCAATTGACCTTCTGTTTTGCCTCGCTAGCCCCCAGGCGACCTGCATAACCAACAGGCGAAATAGATCCCTGCCGAAAAGGGCCTAAAAGCGAAATCCAAGCTGTCCTGTGTTCCCTAAGTTCTTCGTTGGCAGGAAGCCTTCGCCTAATCAATCCGGTCCTCTGCATTGCTGAGTGGACGATGATACGAGTGCCCCTGGCAGATATCTCTACCAGGGGCACAAACGACACTTCGTAAGACTCTACCGATCCCTCGGCCGCACATCCAAAGCACCAATCCAGTGGTCAATGGGTCCGACCACTTTTTAGAGCAATCTCAGTGCATTAACACCGCTTGGTGGGCAAAGGTTATCAATGGCGACGAGTAGATACCAAAAACAATCGTAAACGCCATAGCGAGACCAACGCCTACCAGGGTGACCACAGGAGGCCTATAGGTTACCTTCACAGTCTCAACTTCGGTTGCCACCCCGCCACCCGATGC
>JAKBHQ010000369.1 GCA_021836665.1 Thermoplasmata archaeon | reverse complement strand
GGCTTTTGCATGGGCGGCGGACTCGCTCTCGCACTCGCTACTGCGAGGCCGGATCGGGTAGCGGCGGTAGTTCCTTTTTATGGGGTGGCTTCTCGAAGCGAGGCCGAACCCGACTACTCGACAATGCAAGCGGTGGTTCAGGGGCACTTCGCAGAGCTTGACCAATCCGTTTCGCCAGAGTTGGTTAGGGCTTTGGAGTCAAAGCTGGAGTCTCTAGGTAAGGAGACGGAGTTTTTTGTCTACCCAGGGACGGTTCACGGCTTTTTCAACGACACTCGTCCGGGACAATACGATCCATCGGCGGCCCTGCAGGCGTGGGAAAGGACTATCGCATTTCTCGCAGAGGAGTTGACCTGAGGGGCCTCGAAAATTGCCCTGAATCTCCTATTGGGTAATCGACTGTTACCGTAGTAGCGCAACGATAATACCCAGTCGCCTGGCATAGTGCGGGGTTTGGACCTCGTTCTATGGGTGGAATCACAAGTGATAGACCTGGTCACGGTTTATCTGTAGTTCCATGAAGGGTTGGTGCCAGTGCTGAGGATCAAGGAGTAAGGGCCTCCGTGGCGCAAAGGCCAAGCTCGCCGACTGAACGGAAAGGCCTTAGCTACTCGCCAAGATGCTGGGTACCAGCTTGCAAGATGGCTTGGTTATTCATATTTCGAGGTTCGTAGCAGATGTCAACGGTAGAAGACCTCGAGCAGGACCGATCAGGCGGACGGCGATATCAAATTAGCCAAGAACCTCAGCGTCCGGCCGGAGTTGAAATTCCAGTTTTGAACTGGTTGAAACCAGCGTTCCCAAGGACACCAAGGCACCAAGGCTGCATGCAACGGTTATGCGGGTCAAGGCTCGGAAGGTGGAATATCTGTCGCCAAATAGGTCACCGTAGGACCTTCGCAGTTTTAAAAGGCCCGAGACAAAGAGTCGAGTGTCGAATTCAAAAAGTGACGAGAAATCATGCTTTGGGGAGTCAGGCGAATGATTACCATAGGTCATTCTGCGGCAGCGACGGATGGGTGTTTTGCAGTCGATGGTGATTTCGAAGTATGGTTTTTACCATGTCTGAACGATCTAGAAATTTGCCGAGACGATCTTGTCTCTCCGTACCAGGTTCTTCCGAAAGGTTTTTAACCAAGGCGCTGTCAATACAGGCCGATATGACCTTTCTGGACCTAGAAGATTCTGTCGCCCCTCTGGAGAAGGAGGGAGCTCGAAATTCAGTCGCCAAAGCGATCCGTGAGCAGGACTGGGATGAGCGCGTGCTATGCGTGCGGATTAATGCATGGGATACACGTTGGACCTACGGTGACGTGATAGAGGTCGTCTCTAACGCCGGAGAGCGGCTAGATGAACTCATGCTGCCCAAAGTGCAAAGTGCGGCCGAGGTGATAGCTTTGGACCTTCTGCTGACGCAGATAGAGAGGAATGTGGGCCTTCCAATCGGACACATAGGCATAGAAGCCCAGATCGAGACGACCCGCGGCTTGATCAATGTCGAGGAGATTTGCGCGGCCTCTCCGAGACTTGAAACGATAATTTTTGGTCCCGCTGATTTTGCCGCTTCCATGGAGATGCCGGTGTTGACTGGGGGCGTGCAGATTTCGGATTATCCTGGCGACCACTTTCACTATGTATTTTCGAAAATCTTGATGGCCGGTAGGGCAAACCAACTTCAGGTCATTGATGGACCATACCTCAAGATAAAAGACTCAGATGGGCTGAGGGATTACGCTAAGCGGACCTCTACTTTGGGTTACGACGGGAAGTGGGCACTTCATCCGGACCAGGTGTCCATCATAAATGAGGTTTATAGTCCCACCCAAGAGCAGTTTGATAAGGCGTGGGAGATCCTCGATGCATACAAGTCTGCCACCGAGGGAGACCGCAAGGGAGCGGTTATGTTTGGTGACGAGATGATCGACGAGGCTTCGAGAAAGATGGCTGCGAAGTTTGTCGCTCGGGGCGAAAGGGCTGGACGCAAAAGAAGCGTAAAGTAGGGCCCAAGTCTGACTACCCTAACTCGGTCGAGCTGACGGGAAGTCTATCCTTCCCGTCAGAGGGTAGGTCCCTCGCTCAGTTGGACCTATGGTCACCCGTGGTGTTTAAATTGGCATTTCAGGATCTATGTGCCACAAGTAACCACCGCCTGGCCAACCCCCGGTGGGTCTGGAGATCTCGGGCGGAGTTGGAAAACGCGCTGCAGCCATTGTCTTTAAAGAAACGCGACTCGAAAAACCGACGCCTAGAGCGTGACGCCGTAGTTTCCAAACACCGAGAGATCGCCAACCAGCGGAGGAACTTTCACCACAAGACCGCTCGGGCATTGGTAACTGATTACGACTTGATTGCGGTTGAAGGCTTGAAGATCAAAAAAACATGACTAGGCGAGCTGAAGCTCTTGCTGATCCTGACACAACCGGCGGCTGCCATCGTGACGGACGGGCGGCAAAGACCGGGGATAGCAGAAGCATCTACGACGCTTGCTGGGCGACCTTCGTCAGCATCCTCAAGACTAAAGCGGAAGAAGCTGTGGGGCGAGTGGTTGAAGTAGACTTTCGGCACACCTCGGATCGCTGCGAAGCCTGAGGGCAAAGCGTTAAAAAGAACCGTGTCATTCAAGCGGTGTTTAAGCATTGATTTTGTAGAAATGAAGCTCACCAGGGCACCCACGCCGCTAGAAACATCCTCAGGGCCGGACTGGTTCTCTCGCAGCCGACCAAGCTGGGTGAAAAGAAGCTTTTAGTTATCAGAGAAGCCACCTGGCCATTAGGTGAGGTTTTAGCTATGCAGTGGTTTGGCGGTTTCAGCGACCGCGCTTCAAGGCACCATCCGCTAGAGCATCTGCGGCTTCTCCAAGACGCAGTCCGACGACATCTAACCGGCGCAACAGCTCACGCCGTTTCAGCGACTCGCCGTCAATTGGCTCATCAAATAGTTCCGCTAACTGGTGTTGATAGAGGCGACGGGTTAAGCCAGCCGCCTTGCGAGTTGCAAGTGTCGCTAGCCTTACCGAATCCTGGTTTTCGCTAAGCAGAGAGATCGCCGGCCGGAATGACTCCAACCCATCGACGAGGGTCTGGGTTAAAGGAAGCGAAAAGTCGAGGCTAGAAGGCTGATAAAGGTCGACCTCTCGAACGAAATCTCTTAAATTGTCGAGTACGTCGTCGATCGATCGGGATAGACGAAAGAGATCTTCGACGTCTAGCGGTGCAGTTAATACTCGGCCTAGCTCAGTGACTAAGCGTCCGCGAGCCTCGTCACCTTCGTGCTCCAGCTCGCGCATTTTGTCGTGCGCACTGGAGATAGAGATGTGTGAAGCACTAAGTTCTTTTACAAGATGGGCGCCCCTCGTAGTGCATAAAAGCTGCTCACCAAGGAGTGAAATTAGGCGCCCACTCGACCTTCCAGTAAAGTCGCGTGTCGCCCGCGCTCCCCAGCGCTTTAGGGCAGTTGACCGAGCCGTTTTCACTTCCACCTCAATGCCGCAGCGATCAAAGTCGCCACTACCAAGCTCGCGGGCAAGGTAATCAACCAAGCCCCCAAGATCCTAATTACCTCTGACCAACGGATTCGATTGCGAGCTTCGCTCACTCCGACGCCGACAAGTGCCCCAGCAACGGATTGGCTCATCGTCAAGGGGACACCCATAAGGCCGGCGCTCATGACGACTGCGAACGACGAGGTCTCTGCTACGAGTGCGTGGCGCAAATGTACAGCCAGAACTCCCTGGCTGAGTGTGGCTGAGATACGACGCAATCCCGTCAAAACACCTATACCAAACAGTATGGCGACGGCGATAACCAACCACCATGGATTCCCGATGAAACTTCCGGTGACGGCGCCGACGGCGATGGCGGAAACTGCGAGCATCTTCTGCCCACCATTTGCAGAATACGCAAGACACTGCAAGGCGAATGCGACCACGTGCAGAGAGCGGGTGCGTCGTGTGACTTGAGACCCTTCTAAAGCCCGCAACGCCATGCGGGCGACGCCGAAAGCGATAGCCATCGCCAAGAGGGGTGCGAGCAAACCTAGGGCGACGATCTCCAGCAGTGTCGATCTACTTACTGGGAGGCCAGACCCAATTCCGGCTCCTGCTATCGCTCCTATTAGAGCCAGTGTCAAGCTTGACGGAAGACCTGCCCGGTTGAGGGCAAATATTACACATAGCGCGCCAAGTGTGGCAGCGAGCAGGGCGGCCTTTCCTGATCCTGATAGTGAAAACGGAACCAGTCGATGAGTCAGAGTGGTAGCTACTCCCGTACCAAAAAGGAAGAGGGGTCCCACCACGATTGCCACCAATAAGATCGAAATGCTCGCCAGTGGCCGCAATCCAGGAACCCGCAATCCGGCCGCTAATATTGAGCTCCCATCGTTAGCGCCGGCAGCAATAGCGAATAGCGCAGCCACAATAATCAGCAGATCGGTCATTAACTATTCTTTCGGATCCGTTTACCTTACGTTAGTGTATACGTAACCAATTGTTCATAAGTCGTTAAGCTTATAGTCGGCTTATGTTCATCTGCGGTTAATCGCCAGCTGAACAATCAGTGGCCAGCAATCTGGGTTGCGTGGTAATGGGGACGTTTTTCGGTTCTCGATGGTTCAGCGCCAAGCTCATTGCGCTCTTGTGGCTCAAAGATAAGTCTGCGGCTGCCTCCGGCGGCCTAGGTCACTACTGCTAGGTCTTTTGATGGTGCCTGCAACGTCATAGGCGCTTATTCGGTCAACAGACCAAGCGACTTGTTGGAGGCAAAGAGGCGATTACTTGCTCCATGCGAGCTGAAAGCATTTATTGCCGAAAGGGCGATCGGGCACATTTGAGATAGCTGAAGTGGCCCGACGACTTAGAAGGCCGAACTATGGCCGAGTGGCCATAAGGGCTTTGCGTTGAAGTCGGAGATCTAGACCCGCCTTTTCGGGCTAAATACTTGGAAGGAGCCTTGAAACTATGTATCCAGCCACCCCAGACCCGAAGAGTAGGGCGAAGAATCTGGCTATTTGTGCACCGCTTACCCTAAGCAGAGCTG
>JAKBHQ010000129.1 GCA_021836665.1 Thermoplasmata archaeon | reverse complement strand
TCTGGGGTCGGCAAAGGTTTTGAAGATCTGAATTTCAGGGTCCTCTTTGGGGTCCTCAGAAGCCTCTGGTCCCGGCCCAATTTCAGCGATGAAATCTACGAGACGGTCGATTCCAATCTCTTTTACCGCCGAGCCAACAATTACCGGGAAGACGGTTGCATCTTTGACCCCTTTTGCCATGGCCATTTCCAATTCTTGAAAACTGAGCGTCTCGCCACCTAGATACCGTTCCATCAGTGCATCGTCGGCGACAACTATTCCCTCTACCAGCTGTTCGTGAACAGAATGCTCTAAGTCTTCTATCTCCTCGGGGACTGCTACTTCTTCTGCTACCGGCGTGTTTTGGTAGACCAGAGCCCTGTCGGAAAGAATGTCAACCACCCCCCTAAAGGAGGATTCGATTCCAATTGGCAACTCCAAGGGTGCAACACCGGCCCCGAAGTGTTCCTTAAGTGTGTCCACCGTGGCGAAGTAGTCAGCCCTTTCTCTATCTGCTTTGTTTACAAATATGAGCCTTGGAATGGCGGCTTGATCTAAAAGCTCCCAAATTCGATCAGCGTCAGGGCCGATAGGTTCGGCCGCAGAGACTACGAATATGCACATCTCAACTGCGGATAAGGCGCTTTGAACCTCGCCAATAAAGTCGGCTACGCCTGGAGTGTCCAAGACATTGAGCGCAAGATCCTGCCTTGAGAGTGCTAGCAAGGTCAGTGCGATCGAATGCTTATGCTTGATCTCCTCAGGGTCAGAGTCCGACAGGGTGTTGCCGTCTTCAATTCTACCTATTCGTTTGCTCGCCTTGAAGAGGAAGGCCAGGGAGTCAGCCAGGAGGGTCTTACCCGAACCCGCCTGGCCCACTAAGGCCACGTTGCGAATAGACCTCGAACCAACTTGAGCCATATTGACCTCCCCAGGGACAAATCCGGGCATCTGTTACTCGGTTAACGATAAAGTTACGCGACTATTGAGTAATTTCCAACTATCAGGGCCAAATGAGGCCTTTGGTTGGTACTAAAAAGCTATTTGCCCCCTGCGGATACTTATCGTGCTAGATTTAACACTGTGTGTGCGGTCCAGCTGAGTAGACCCTTGGAGGGTAAGTAATTTTCTGGACCACGAGGAGATCTCATTGTTCGATGGTCATTTGAGGGAGGGTGTCGATAAGCGTACCGGCCCGTTAGGTCTGGCGCTTTCGTCAATTGGGGTTACGGCTGACCTGCTTACGCTCAGCGGACTGGTAATTAGCCTTTTAACAGCGATTGCGATTGGTACTGGACACACTTTGGTGGGGTTTTTTGGAGTTCTCGCTTCCGGGATACCCGACCTATTGGATGGACCGGTGGCAAAAGCATCTGGCGCTACATCAAAGCGCGGAGCCTTTTTCGATTCATTTTCCGACAGGGTAAGCGACCTCCTCCTTTTTGGGGGTATAGGTGTGCTAATGCTCCACCGCCAAAACGACCTTGTGGCGGTTGTTGCTTTCGCTGACTATGGCGTTGCAAGTCTCATTTCCTACCAGAGGGCGAAAGCGGAATCGCTGGGATTCGTCGCCAAGGGTGGGATCATGGAACGAGCTGAACGGGTGATTGCCGTAGCAATTGGCCTACTGCTCTCCTTCGCTCTGGTGTGGGTGCTTTGGCTGGTTCTTGTTTTGAGCTTGGTTACGGCAGTCCAACGATTTTTGAAGATTTGGAGTCAAGGTACAGCCACCATGCCAGACAAGCAGGCAAGCAGCAGGTACCTTTACCTTCAGCAACGCCGAGGAGAGTTCAAGAGGCGTTCGCAACCGAGGCGTGCAAATAGTTCCCGTAAAAGGACAGGGGCCAGGGGGCCAGGCCAGCTTTCAGCCTACAGTAGGCAGAGCAGGCTAAGGGCTTCTGCTCGTATGAGGTCTTGGTGGGAGAGTCAACGATAAGTGTCGAAGTATTTCTCAGCATCCAAGACGCTGGGAGATTCCGGGCCTTCGTCGAGAGCGTTGTCTCGCTTGAAAGGCAAGTTGGCGGTTTTTCCTTATGAAATAGGGTCTATTCTTGCAAGCTCCATACCTATCGGGTTCAGGCCAAAGGTCGCTGGCGTTATTGGTCCAATTGCTTATCTATCCTCCAAACAAAAAAGACATTATGCCCTACGGGCTCAGCAGCTCGCCAGTTTCGGAAGGGAGGATCAGCGGGTCCTCACCCGAAGAACGGTAGCGGTATTTACGTCCTATGTTCTTTACTGGCTTGAATCTTTGGCAATGCCTAGGTCCGAAAGGGCGGAGCTGTTGCAGAATCTCAGCTATGAAGGTTGCGACGAGCTCGTCGAATACCTCCAGAATGGACGTGGAGCTATATTAGCAACCTGCCACCTTGGGAATTGGGACTGGGGCGGTAGTTGGTTTGCCGCTTATCACCACCCCTTAGCCGCTGTGGTCGAGAATTTGAAACCCGAATCAGTGGCTGAGTGGTTTTACTCATACCGCAGGGAGCTCGGAATCGATCCGATACCCCTAGATGGACCGGTTGCTACAAAGGTTATTCAGGCGGTCAAGGAGGGAAAGCTAGTAGCACTTCTGAGCGACCGTGACCTGAGTGGTACTGGTGTGGTGGTGGACTTTTTCAACGAGAAAGTTCGGATGCCAAGTGGTGCTTCGGTCCTGTCACTTCGAACGAAGACACCTATTTTCCCCGCTGCGGTCTATCAGACTCCAAGGGGCGGACACCATGTTGTGTTTTTAGATCCGATTTTTCCGGCTGATTCCGTCGGCTCGTCGATAGCTGAAAAGGTTGGTTATATGACACAGCTTGTTACTTCGGCTCTCGAGACACTAATTGCGGAGAAGCCGACCCAGTGGCACGTGTTGCAGCCACTTCCGATTGAAAAGGGATAATTTTGCCATGACTGGCATTTTCGAGGTCCCGTTAACATTTGTGAATGACGGATCTCGCAAGTGCCCAGAGGATTCAAAATCCCTAAGGCCGCTACGGGGCGTGGAGTCGAATTTAAGCGATCAGCACGAGTGCGAAAGCTCACCTAGTCGCAAAGGTGTCATGATCGACACGCTCAGTTGTGAAGCGGCAAATACTAACCAAAAAAGCAAGAGTGAGTGTTGATCGGCTATTTAGTACGGCACCTGAGGTTTCGAGCATTCCGGTTTTTAGGAGCATGCAACAGCCCGTGGTCTCCAAGTATGAGAAACGGTCACCATTTAGTGCCAAGGATTTTCTCCCTTTCTAGATGGAAAGGTCTGACGACGGGAAGGACATGGCATCACCCGGCCAAGCATGAGACTTCATAAGAACAAACAAGAATCCTTATCCTGGCTCAGACTTTGCCGATCTCCACTGAAGAACCCAATTCTGAACAGTCTTGTGCTCGGCAGGACTTTTGAAGTGCAAACTGAAATCGGCCAACAAGCTGGGGCCGCTTGAAAATCGCACCACTTAATAAGGAGCGCTTGTTCGACAGTGCTGATCAGCGACCGAGGGCACGAAGTGGTGAATTAACGCAAGATCTTCGTCGTCGCTTTCAAGGGCCCAATGCAAAGCAGATACAGTGTGCAGCACGAGGGTCGACATCAGCAAGCGACCCAGCCGGTCCAGGTTGAGATGAAATCCAGGTTGAGATGAAATCAGGCTAGGAAATGGCAATTTGGAGGTGGGCAGAAGTTGGTTAGGACAGAAGTTGGTTAGGACAGAAGTTGGTTAGGACAGAAGTTGGTTAGGACAGAAGTTGGTTAGGACAGAAGTTGGTTAGGACAGAAGTTGGTTAGGACAATAGCTAGTAATTTGCCTTACTCTCTCTATCGGGAGTGTGAGCGCCGGTAAGTCGGCCCGACGGCGGAATGAACTGAGGTACCTATAGTTGGCTAAGAACTATAGTGCATCGAGGAAAGAATTTAACTTGAAGATTGCGCAGATTTCTCCTTATTCGATGAGTGTCCCGGGAGGTGTACAAGGTCAGGCGGCTGGATTAGCTCATGCGATGCGCTCTATGGGATGCGAAGTTGACGTTATTGCTCCCTCGGACATCGTGACCTCGTCGGAGTATTTTATCAACTTGGGACACAGCGTAAACTTCTCGGCGAATGGCTCGATGGCTCCGATTTCGATCTCCGCATTCCTCGCCCACAGGATATCCCGGATCCTAAAGGAAGGGAATTATCAGGTCGTCCACATCCACGAGCCAGCGGCACCTTTTGTTGGAATTCTCTCCTTGGCCATGGCTAAAGGAATAGTGGTCGGAACATTTCATCGAAGTGGAGTATCTGGAGCATATCGAACCTATGGGAAATTAGTCCGCAGCCTAACCAGTCGACTTGCTTATAGGTATGCGGTATCTGAGGCCGCCGCAATCACCGCGCAGAGGGCAGTCGGGGGCAGCTACGAGGTCGTTGGGAATGGGGTAGATATCGCTAGATTCAGAGACGCTGCTCCTTGGCCAAAGGAGCGCTTCGTCGTTTTTTTCATTGGTCGGCATGAACATCGCAAGGGTCTCTCAGTGTTAATTGAGGCCGCAAAGAGGGTAGAGGAGGATTTTGAAATCTGGATAGCGGGAGATGGCGGCGAAACGCTGGCATTGCGCCAAGATACCCAGGATGACAATAGGTTTATTTGGCTAGGCAGGATATCCGACCAAGAAGCCACTGCGAGAATGCTCGCTGCGGACGTAGTGTGCGCACCATCATTGTACGGAGAGAGTTTTGGTCTTGTTTTGCTCGAAGCTATGGCGGCTGGTGCGGCGGTCATAGCAACCGACATATCTGGTTATCGTGATGTTGCTCGGGCCGACAGAGAAGCAATTCTGGTGAGGCCCGGCGATCAGCCAGCTTTAGCTTCGGCACTGCGCCGCCTGATAGTTGAGGATGAATTGAGACAAGGTCTCCAAGAGCAGGGACTCGCTAGGGCCGAAGAATTCTCGATGGCAAAGCTGGCCGAGAAGTACATCGCCAAATATGAGGAGTTAATTCTCAAAGGACATAATGACTCTGTTTAGCAGCCTTTGATTTTATGCTTCTACTAGTGTTGACAAACTTGGATAAGGGTACAGCTTGG
>JAKBHQ010000300.1 GCA_021836665.1 Thermoplasmata archaeon | reverse complement strand
TGTTCTTTTCATGTGCGCCATATAGGTGCTAAAAAGCTGGGCACGGGTCTAAGTCACTCCCAAAGAAGTCTGCATGAGATATTGGAGGGATACTTAGCTCGACTTTCGAACTCTCCAACCACAATCACCGCCACAATTCTCGCCGCCACAATAGCTGTCATTTTCTCCCTTCGAAATAGAAGAGTTTTCAACCAGGGCCTGTTTGACAAGCTCCCGAAGCTAGAGCAACGCTGGCGAAACTCATCGCTTTGATGAAAAGGAGTGGCGATAGGTCAAAAATTCAGTTCCTGTCCCTTGAGAATTACACCAACCCGCTGAACGTATGGGTTGGGAGATTTCAGATCCAAAAGCCACCCCTCGGTTACGGTGGGCCATTGAAGCCATGTCAAATGCCCATTGGAGTACGAATCCCTTCTCCAACTGACCTGTAAGGCAATCTGCCATCCAGGAGCACAACTTGGCTTAATTTGCCAAGGTCGTCCGACCAGCCGAAGGAAGAAGCGAAATTAGCGCAAGTGGAGGAGGAACGCCGCCAGGCCCGAACCATCCTCTACTACATCGAGGGGCGACACAGAAAAATACTCAAGGAACGGCCCGCACTCTAAGGTGGAATGCCGGTGGGCCAACCAGCGATTATCAGAATCGACGATCGTATTACCACTGAAGAGCGTATTACCACTGACGAGGTCGCCACCGGGACGGTTAGGACTTGCTCGCATATTTGTCCGCCACGGAAAGGCCCGATTGAGGGATCCCAAGCTTCGCTAATTGCGGCTAGCGGTCATCGGCTGAATAGGCTGTGTTCGAGAATTGGAATTACATAGCTCTAACAGAACTACTTTGAACGGCGGAGAAGACTTAATTTGGCAAACTGGAAATCCGAGGCAAGGGCACCAATAGTTGGAATAATTGGTGGTGGCCAGCTTGCCCGCATGATGTTTCAAGCAGGGCTATCTCTAGGAATAGACGTTCATATTTTGCGATCTGAAAGTGACGAATCACTAAATAAGGTTGCCAAGGAAATTACCGTAGCAAGTCAGTTCGACCCTACGACGTTATACCACTTCGCGCGAAAGTGCGACGTAGTAACCTTCGATCATGAACTTATACCAGCTCAATTAGTTCAGGAGCTCTCGGACCGAAACTGCACTATCTATCCCTCGGCGGACACCTTGGCGCTCGCTGCAGACAAGGCAAAGCAGAGAAAAGCCCTCCAGGCGGCTGGTATCCCAGTCCCCAAATTTGCCGTGGTTGAGACGGCTGCTGAGCTTGAAGCGATCTCTACTGCGTTTGAATTTCCGCTAGTTCTGAAGGCGGCGCGAGGTGGCTACGACGGGCGTGGAGTACATAAATTCAGCAACTTAGAGCAAGCAATGCACTTTATGAGTACCGCCAAGTCGCCAGTTCCATACGTAGTTGAATCCGAACTCGCGATTGATGCAGAACTCGCAGTTTTAGTAGTTACGGGACAGCAACCGACCGATCGACTGACATACTCTCCAATCCAAACTAGGCAATTCAATGGAATCTGCGTAGAGGCTTTTTGGCCGACGGAGTTGGACCCAGAGGTAGAAGACGAGGCGGTTGAGCTAGCCATGGCGGTTGCGGATGCAGTTGGGTCGGTAGGAGTCCTTGCCGTCGAGCTCTTCTTGGTGGATGGAAAATTACTGGTCAACGAACTCGCTCCGAGGGTGCACAATAGCGGACACCTAACGATCGAGGGGTCAGTTACTTCACAGTTTGAGAACCACCTTAGGGCGATAACTGGCCTTCCCTTGGGATCGACAGAGATGGTCTCGCCCATCGCCATGGTCAATTTAATACCTGCCGACTCTACCACCAAGGGCGGAATCAACCTCGAGGGTGCACTATTAGTGCCGGAGGCGAAGATACACGACTACTCGAAAACTCCCCGCGCAAATAGAAAGATTGGCCATATTTCAGTACTAGCTGAGGATCCCCAAAGCGCGTTGAAAAGGGCATGGGAAGCGGCTCGAGCTTCACTTGGAGGCATGGTACTCGGTGACCCCGAAGAGGCTAGTGTAGAACCCGATGCCTGACACCGACCCGAACTCTCTAATGCATTCAAAAGCGGAGATTGCAATCGTGATGGGCTCGGATTCCGACCTAAGAGTGATGGGGGCCGCTGTAGAAGTATTGAAGGAGTTCGGCGTCAACTTCCACGTCCAGGTGCTCTCGGCCCACAGGACTCCTTTTGATATGCTCGCATTTGCCGATCAAGCACGCGAAAATGGATTTAAGGTGATAATTGCAGGTGCAGGTGGGGCTGCGCACCTTCCAGGCATGGTCGCCTCAGCCACTAGCCTCCCAGTAATAGGAGTGCCGATAAAACTTGCCGCCTTGGAAGGGATTGACTCCCTGCTGTCCATCGTTCAGATGCCATCGGGAGTACCTGTCGCCACCGTAGGGGTCGACAACTCTAAGAATGCCGCGCTGCTAGCATTACGAATCCTTGCAATCGCCGATTCTGAATTGACCACAAAACTGGATCGCTACCGAGACTCCCTCGCCGATGCGTCGAGGTTAAAAAAGGTTCAGTTCTAGTCCAGTCCGGGTAACCTTCGAATAGAGTCGCACCGCTAACCTAGGGTGTATCCGCCATCGACAACCATCGAGTCGCCAGTGTGGTGAATGTTGGTAGGGTCGGCCAAATACGCAGCGATCTGTTGAAAGTCCTCCGGCCTACCCCACCTCTTGGCGGGAAATCGTTCTGTGGTTGAACTTAGAAACTTTTGGTTCGCCATGAGCGGTGCAGTCATCTCAGTTTCAACCCATCCGGGAAGGATAGCGTTCACCCTAATCCGTTGGGGGGCCAGTTCGACAGCTAAAGCCCTAACCACGGCGAGCATCGCTGTCTTGGACGCCGCATAAGGTATTATTCCAGCCGCCCCTAGGATCGCCGAGACAGAGGACACCGCAACCAGAGAACCTCCTTCCCCCTGGGAAATCATAATCTTCGCGGCCTCCCTGAGACACAACACGGCACCCAGCAAATTCACCTTAAGCACCCTGTCCCACTCTTCAACAGAAGTATCTACAAAGCTCGAGAGGCTGGCAGAGATCCCGGCGTTTGCGAATACCGAATCCACCCGACCGAATAGGTCCTTTGCCAATGCAAAGGCCTCAACTACTGAACCCTCCTTGGTCACGTCGACCTCAATCGCTTCGGCTTCTCCGCCACCCACTTCAGCGAGGTGCAATAGGGCTGAGTCTAACTTTTTGCGATTCCTCCCCATGATTATTACATTGGCTCCCGCCCGAGCCACGCCTTCGGCCAGGCCCAATCCAATTCCACCATTTCCCCCTGTAACCACTACTACTCGACCCGCCAGGTCCTTCAAGATTCCCCCAGTTAATAAATTTCGCCTTATGAGGTGCAAAACCCCACTTCTATTTGGCTCGACTCCCTTTCGTCACAGATACTACTCGCAACATATGGCGTACGTTTGACAGTACCGCCATCGGAGCATCCTCTTGAGGACACAAGGTCCGATAGCACGTCAGGGCTATAAAGAAACTGGCCTAAAAAGAAACTGGGCACCGCCAAGAGCGATGCCCAATTCATGGTGATAGGTTCTAATTCTGGGAAGAGTTGGTCTGCTAATTGTCACCTCCCGATGTCGATCCACCGTCCGATCCGCCGCTCGATGTTGTGCTGGCAGAACCTGAACCGCTAGTAGTGGTGGTAGTCGAGTCACCGCCGTCGGTCGACTTTGAGGTGGTGCAGCCCTGCGACGAGTCCGTCCCGGCCTGGGTGGTTAAACATGTTGCAGTACCACTACCCTCGGGAGTCTCGGTCTTCGGCGGTGAAGCCACCACCGGAGTGGGGAGACTTGTCGTAAAGGTTGGAGCCGCCGTCGTAGTTGGTGCCACCGTAGTGGTTGGAGCTACAGTCGTAGTTGGAGCCACCGTAGTGGTTGGAGCTACGGTCGTGGTTGGAGCCGCCGTGGTGGTTGGAGCTACAGTCGTAGTTGGAGCCGCCGTGGTCGCAGTGGTGACCTGAGTCGAAGAAGGCACCGATACACCAACGACCTTCGCTGTGGAGCTAACGAGTTGTTGCAGGCCAAGCGGCAATGACCCGGTCGCTGCAGCGGCTGCGCCACCAGTCAGCAAGACCGTTGTAAGAGCTGCAGCGGCGGCCTTGGTAGTGAATAGCCTCGTCTTCATCGATCTCCTCCAGCTCAACGGAACATTGCCCGACAAGGAACCAAACTCCTTGCGCATCGAGGCTAGGATCATCTCGGAGTTAGCAAGCTCCGACTCGGTACCCGGCACACCTAGGGCGTTTCGCAGGTCATCGACAAAAACTTGATGCGAAGTAGGCAGCTGGGGATGACCTTCTTCATTTCCCCATCCCGAAAACTCCACCGTCGTATCCCGCCGAATCATTAGAAACCCCTAAACCCAATCACGCTTGGATACCTTCTAAATCGTCAAGGTCATAGGTTTTGTTACGCTCTGCAAATGATTTTTTCCGATCTTTCTTCGAATCTGAGCCAGCTGGCCAGTTTGTGCCAGAAAGTTCAACTAGCTTGCTTATAGCCCGAAAGTAGTTAACCCTTACGTAACCCTCGGACCGTCCTAGGTGCTGGGCAACTTGCGACGGTGAAAAGTCAGCTATAACCCGTAGTGCCACAATTTCTGCCTGAACAGCGGGAAGCATCCTGATTAAAGAGAGTGCACTATCTAAGGACAGTACGTCGTCGATGGCCCTTGCCGTTGTGTCAAACTCTAATGATTGCTCTTCAGTGAGTTCTCGAGTCTGTGGCCTTCTTGAGGACTTGCGCAGTTCATCTATGACCCTTCGACGTGCAATAAAAAAGACCAAGGGTTTAAGACCCGAAAAATCACCTTCGAAAGTACACAGCGCCCTCGCAAATCCGATCCACGCCTCTTGTGCGACGTCTTCGGCGTCATTTACCGACCAGGCCCTAAGGTACCGCACTAGCTGTGGATGTATCTCCGCCACGAAAGCATCCAGGAGCTCCGGATGGTCCCGAAACTCGGATACGACGC
>JAKBHQ010000432.1 GCA_021836665.1 Thermoplasmata archaeon | reverse complement strand
ATGTTAAGGCCCAGGGTAAAGATGTTGTAGGTAAAGAAGAAGACCAGTATGGTCGTCACGTAGCCGAGAATTATATCCAATTTTCACTTCCCCCAAGGTATTCAAAGGTTCCAAAGCTTCCAGTCATGTCGGCCCCCTTACGCCTTGCCCTGGGAAGCGATGATCCCCTGAGGCCTTACAAGCAGCATGACGACGAGGATCAAAAAGGCCACGTCGGTCTTATAGGCCGAAGAGACCCAGACCGCCGAAACCTCGGTAACCACCCCGATCACCAGGGCGCCGAGCATAGCTCCATAGGTCTGCCCGATCCCACCAAGGATAACTGCGGCGAATATCACAAAGAGGAGGCTGTCACCGGTAGTCGTCTCAAAATAGACGGTATTGAGGGCTAAAACCACTCCGCCAAGACCGGCCAAGGCTCCCGAGATGGCCCAAGTCGCCCTTGTGACCGACTTTGTATCTATTCCAGAAATCTTCGCCAGATCAGGGTTGTCCGACATGGCTCGCATCTTCTTACCGAGAGAAGTTCTAGTCAACAAGAGGTGGATCACTACCATCGACACGACCGCCACCAAGATGATCAAAAGCTGCACCCCGGTAAAGTCAAACGGGCCGATCTTAATCGCTGTACTCTGCTTGATCGGGAATTTCTCGAAACCAACTCCGTAGAAAATCTGCAGTATCGAGTCGAGAAGCAAAGAGAGCCCAAATGTAACTATGAGCATGTAAAAGATACTCTTGCGCCTCTTGGCAAATGGCTCGAAGACTACCTCATTAACTATTAGCGCCAATATCGCCGTAAGGATAACTCCGCAAGCAGCCGCCAAGATAAATGGGAAATGCAACTTAGCGGAAAATGTCCAGGTGAAGAGCATCCCAGCGGAAAGATAGGAACCGTAGGCGAAGTTTACGAAATTAGTAACTCCAAACTGCAGACTTAATCCGACTGACAAAAGCGAAAGGACCGACGCCGTCACCAGCCCGAATCCCAACGTCAGAAAAAATAGACTCATGCCCCCAAATCTCCAAGTCCTTCGACTAATGCCGGCTGCACCGGGTGATTTGACTCAAAGAGCGGATCTCCCGAAACAAATTGGCCATCTGACAAAAAATTCATAAGTAATTATTACTAGATGACAAAAAGGTAGAGACCTTGTGACCAATTTCACTTACTTTTTCCCATTCATTCACTTAATCCCATTAATCCCAGCACGTACCTAGCGTGGGAAAAACTTGCGGTATGACGCGAACTTGCTAGCCTTTTGGATTGGGGGAGCAGGTGGACGGCCAAAACGAGACAAAAAAGGACTCGAGAAATCTACGGCTGAGGCTAGGTGCCACAATCGCAGCCTTGGCGGTCCTCGCAATGAGCCTTTCGGCTCTGCTAGTTGCCTCGGTTGCGTCCTCACACCTTGTCGTAAATACCAAACGCCAGCTATATACGAGCTATGCCATTGCGGGCCAAAAGATTGGCCCAATTGGAACCGATGTGAGGTCTAATCGAACTAAACCACCGACACTTCCAGCTAGCACGATCGACCCATTGGACCTGCTCTGTCGTGATCTCCACGTCAACCTCGCGTACCTCCCAGACTTTGAGGTCTCGGCGATCCGTCCACCCTCAACCAGTCAAATTGCTATCGGGGGAATCGAGGGCACAGCCGCCCAAGATGCCAAATACTCATACGGCTACCAGCCGCCTTCATCGCTAGCTGAACTCGCCATCGACCCCAATGTATCGTCGATTTGCAAAGGCAATAGCTCCCCGGGGAATGTCGCCTATATCGGAAAACTCGAACCCTTAGGAAAGTTGCCGGGCTACGACTTGGTAGTCACCGCTACCAGCGAAAATCTCTATCAGATACTCGCTGGATCTGGCTGGAAACTCTGGCTGGCAATTATAGCTACCCTCGCGCTAGCGGCACTTGGAATGTACCTAGCCGGCAGGCAGCTAAGGGAGGCTACCCTTGGGATGTCGCCGACCCAACTTGCATCTGTGATCGAAGAGCAACAGGCCCTGCTCGAGGGGATCTACGAGGGAGTCATCGGTCTCGATGGGGAAGGCAGGATCAGGTTCTTCAACAACGAAGCTCAGAGGCTACTAAAGCTCCCAAAGCGCTCCGCCGGACGCCCACTATCAGTGCTCGTTAGGGGATCTCGACTTAAGGCAGTGCTAACGCAGCAAATTACCGGTTCAGACCTACCAGTTGTCGTTGGCGACTCTGTACTGATCATCAACAACATCGAGGTAACCCAAGACGGCCGCAGTCTCGGCCACGTGATAACGATACGTGATCAAACCGAACAGGAGGGGCTCCTTAAGGAGCTCGATTCACTCGTAGGAATGACTGAAACCCTTCGCGCTCAGGCGCATGAGTTCTCCAACAAGCTCCACACCATTATCGGATTAATTGAGATTGGTGAGTCCCAGGAAGCGGTGGCATTCGCCCGTGACGTATCGCTGACCCAAGATACCATCTCGTCACGACTCACCGACCAGGTGAAGGACCCCATGGTAACCGCCCTAATCTTCGCAAAGGGCGCTGCTGCCGCAGAGCGCTCGGTGAAGCTCATAGTAGACGAGTCGACCCACCTGGACGACAAACTTGTAAATCCGGTCGAAGTGCTATCGGTGCTCGGAAACCTAATTGATAACGCTATCGACGCGGCAGCTCTGCCGGCACTGCAAGTCGGATGGAACAGTGGTGACCCCGGCTGGGTAAGGATAAAACTCACAAATCTTGGACAAGATCTACTAATTGAGGTCGAAGACTCGGGAACGGGAATTCCCGCTGAACTTCGTGAAGATATATTCGTCGACGGTTTCTCGACCAAGCAATCTCGCCACGGGGCTAGGCGCGGATTAGGCCTTGCGCTAATAAAGCAGGTGGTATCGAAGTCGTCGGGGAGCATCGAGGTCTCCAACACCCCGGGTGCGTGTTTCAAGATCGCCCTACCGTTCTCGGTCGGCCCAGCGAAGCCAAAGCGGGCAATGGCCACCAAGAAAGTACCGCCAGAAGGTTCGAAAAGTAACCATCAACCGTCGCACATCGCAGAATCAGCTACGATCAAAATCGACCAAGACTCAAGCTACGGGCCTTAGAGTTAAAGGTGGAGGTCTCCGCAGCCAAAGGAAATGGTAACTTGAGCGACATAAATGTTCTTGTCGTCGAGGACGACTATCGCGTTAATCAGATCCACTCGACCTTCGTTGAGAGGGTGGCCGGATTTCGGGTTCAAGGACACGCTTTTTCCGGCGAGCAAGCGCTAAACCTCATCGCCCAGAGCCACCCAGACCTCGTACTCCTCGACCTCTACCTGCCCGACATCACCGGACTGGAAGTGCTATCTAAGCTCAACCAGATGGAACCCCCAAGGCCGGACGTAATTGTAGTGAGCGCCGCAAAGGACACAGCTAGCGTCCGAACTGCCATGCAGGCCGGTGCGGTGCACTTCATTACTAAGCCCTTCGATTCGGCGAGCCTGACAGAAAGACTCCACTCCTATCGAATCTTTAGGCAGGAAGTCGATTCAGTAGAAGAAGTCGACCAGGCGATGATAGACAAACTTTGGCTCTCCATACGGTCCACCCCTGAGGAGACGAGGCCAAAGGGGCATTCGATCCATACCACCGAAAAAGTAGTCGAAACACTCCGTCAGACTAAGGAGGACCTAACGGCAGAAGAGGTATCGAAGCGGAGCGGCCTTTCTAGGACTTCAACACAACGTTACCTCTCCTACCTAGCTCGCCTGGGAAAGGTCGACATCACCCTCAAGTACGGAGCGACCGGTAGGCCAGAGCACCTCTATAGATGGAAATAGGCCTGCCTAAATGCAAAAATCACGAGGAACGTAGCCTGACTTGTCGACATGGCTAACCAAGTACAAGCTCAGCCATAGTACGAATCAATTGGAGGTCTCCGCCGACGATCAAGGTGGTGATTACCGTGTCATTCCACCGCTCGAGATCATCTTTTATCTTCTCCTTCGGCCCGACGAGCGCAACATCCTCTACCATGCGAAGTGGAATAAGCGAGTTTGCGCCGGCCTTATCTCCGGCAAGAAATGCCTCTTGAATTTTACGGCACTCCTCCTCGTAGCCCATGCGAACGAATACATCTGCGTGGAAATTTGCCGACTTTGAACCCATACCCCCGACGTAGAGGGAAATGAAGGGTCGGATCTTATCCGCTGCGGCTTCCACGTCGTCATCGATGGCCACCATGGTCGGGCATGCGACCTCAAATCCTTTGGCCTTATCTAATAAGGGCTGAGCGGAGAAGCCTTCGGAAAGTGCTTGGCGATAGAAAGAGTCCGAACTTGGCGAAAACCAAAAAGGAAACCAGCCATCTGCAACTTCAGCAGCCAGTGCGACGTTCTTCGGCCCTTCTGCTGCCATAAATATCGGTAGATCTTTACGCAGGGGATGAACCGTAGATTTAAGTGCCTTCCCTAGGTTGCTGCCACCTTGTAGCGGAAGATTATAAAACTCGCCATTGTGAACGAGTGGACCTTCTCGCTTGAGGGTAGAACGCACTACCTCTATATATTCTCGAGTACGCAGAAGTGGTTTTGGATACGGCTGTCCGTACCATCCTTCGACGACCTGGGGGCCAGATGCACCAATCCCCATTATGAACCTCCCATTGCTGAGGTGATCCATGGTCAAGGCGGCCATCGCCGCTGCGGTAGGTGTCCTGGCGGAGAGCTGCATGATGGCAGTCCCTAATTTGATACGCTTGGTCTGCGAACCCCACCATGCCAATGGCGTAAGGGCATCGGAACCGTAGGCTTCTGCGGTCCACGCCGAATCAAAACCGAGGTCCTCTGCGGCTAGCAGTAGCTCTAAAGCTCCCGTTGGTGGTCCCGACGACCAGTATCCAAGCTGCAAGCCGAGTTTCACGTCTCCTCCTTGATTCTGTAAATACAACCTTGCAGAATCTAACACTTTTGAGCCCTATAGTCTGGTCGACCCCTAAGAGCACCCCTTAGCTTTTGCGAACCTTGGTCCAGGAGAATTGGTGAATATTCGATAATTGCACAACGGGC
>JAKBHQ010000463.1 GCA_021836665.1 Thermoplasmata archaeon | reverse complement strand
AGTGAAGACGGGTCATAAGACTGGGTCGCAACAATTGCATTCGGCCCTAAGGCTTGACGCAGTCCGAGCAATCCGCGTGCGCCGAGGTTATTGTCTTGATAAATGACGCCAACCTTGGCCTTTGGAAACTTTTGGTTTATCACTTTTCCGAGGATTCGTCCCTGGGTTGCATAGCTTGGACTAAGGCCGAAGGTGTTTGGGTAGGAAATTGGAAGATTCGAGCAGTCGCATCCAGACCCCACGAAAAGGTCTGGGATCTGTTTTTGGTTCAAATATGGCTCCACACTCTGATGAGTCGAAGTACCCAATGCATTGACAATTGCAAAGACGTTGTACTTTTGGACTAGTTTTTTCACAACCTTCATGGTTATGGCCGGGTTGTATTGATCGTCCTGGTAGTAGAGCGTTATTTTGCGCCCGTACACACCTCCGAGGGAGTTGGCATATTCAAAGAATGCTTCCATCGCTGGCGCAATCTCGCTATAGCCCGGTGCTGCTGGCCCGGTCAGTGGCTGAAGACTACCTAAAAGTATGCTGCTATCGGTTATCCCAGGCGCTGAGGGTTCATTAACCACGGTATCAATGGGGGAATTGGCGGTCGGGCTGACTTTTGCTGCCGTTCCGCAGGCTGCTAGCGCTAGGGCGGCAATGGTCAAGATTGTTGTGATTTTGGAAAGGCCAAAGATTTTCGAAGGTCCTATTATCGAATCACGCTCCTCTTTAGACTTCCGTACCTTTGGATTCCTTTTCAGTTACCCATTCAGAGACTAAGGCATGATGGATTATTTTCGACTTGTATTAGTCCAAACTTTTTAGCAGTTGCCAGATGGTCTTCTGGTCTTTTTCTTTATCAGCGGCGGGGTAGTACCCCAGTATGTCGCGCGTGAGCGCTTGTACATCCGGTTCCTATAGTTTCATGGTTCCGGATAAGTTCAATGAAAATCTCTCGAACTCGAAGTTATCAAGAGTTCTAAGGCGGCAATTCTCGTCGCAACTATGTTGATCACGGCACCATTCACCTCTAAGCTTCCAGCAATTGATAGGGCTGGATTTGACTTGGCTACTTCCCTGAAGCGTATCCAAACTCCCTTGGAACAGATAACGTTTACCAATCCAGTCTCGTCTTCTAGATTGATGAAGGTAACCCCGTTTGCCGTCGCCGGTCTCTGTCTGTGCGTCACTACTCCGGCGACCAAAACCCTGCTTCCGTTTTGGAGTTTTCCTAAATCACAGGCTCTGATCACGCCTCGTTTCTCAAGTTCGCTACGTAAAAGCTCCATGGGATGTCCGCTTGTCGTGATGCCGACAAAGGATGCGTCCAGAGACATCTCCTGGATAGCTGTTAATTCGGTCAACTTGGGTGGAAGTGGGGGATCTTTCATACCGGGGAGTACGTTATTTTTGATCCCGACTGACGGGGCGGCCATCCAAAGCGCTTCTTTCCTCGATAATTTCTTATGCAGTGACAATTCTTCGATCTCTAAAAGAGCACCAGCTTGAGCGAGGGACTCCATCTGACCCCTATTTAAAGACGCCTTTGTGGCGAGGTCTACCATGGATGCGTAAGGTCCGTTCTCGACGATTTTCTTTGCTATTGTCCTTCCTATTCCCGAGATTGAGTCCAGCCCTACCCTTACACTGGGCCAGAGTCCTTCTCTCGGATTGGACGGGTATATGTTGGGGGAGTCCAAGGTTTTTACAGGCCCATTCGAGTCTCCATTTTCAAGGGTTGCCCAGTATCCGCTTTTTCCTACTACCGGTCCAAGAACTGATACTCCGTGCCTCCTGGCGTCCTGGGAAAGGGTTTGAGTCGACCAAAAGCCCATAGGTTGCGATCTCAGTAACCCCGCTAAAAAGGCCGCTGGATAGTGGAGCTTAAACCAGGCGCTAGCGTAAACCAAGTAGGCGAAGGATGCTGCGTGACTCTCTGGAAAGCCGAAGTTTGCGAAGGCGGAGAGTTTCTCGAAGATGCTCTCTGCCACCACTGAATATATGCCGTTCTTTGCCATTCCGGCAAAGAACCTTCCTTTCAAAAGTGTCATTTTCTCAGCTGAACGCTTTGAACCCATAGCTTGGCGTAGGCGATCCGCTTCAGCTGGGGTAAATCCAGCTACGTCCATTGCCATCTGCATAAGCTGCTCTTGAAACAGTGGTACGCCTAAGGTTTTTGATAGGGAGTTTTCGAGAAGAGGATGAAGATAACTGACCTTCTCCTCACCGTTTCTCCTCCGTATGTAAGGATGGACAGAACCGCCCTGGATTGGGCCCGGTCTAATGAGTGCTACCTCAACTACCAGATCGTAAAAGCGTCTTGGCTTTAGTCTCGGAAGGGTTGCCATCTGAGCCCTACTCTCGACCTGGAAGACGCCAATTGAATCCGCCCTGCACAGCATCTCGTAGACATCATCTTCCTGAGGAATGAGGGCTAGATCTATCTTTGTGCCGTGGTTCTCCGCTACGATATCGACCATTTCGTGAAGAGCCGACAGCATCCCGAGACCAAGAAGATCAAACTTAACCAGACCGATGGTTGCACAATCATCCTTGTCCCACTGCAACACGCTTCTGTCCTTTGCCCTGGCCCACTCGATCGGACATACCTCATGAATCGGCCTATCACAGATGACCATTCCCCCTACGTGTAGGCCGAGATGGCGCGGATTATTTTCGATCTCCATGGCTATCTGCTTGACGTCATCAGGGAGAGAAAGGTACGGATTGCCGAATCGGTCCTTTACTTGTGTAGCCGCTTCGACTGATCCCCATCTTTCGATTCGCTTAGACCAAGAGTCGATCACCTCGTTGGGATATCCCAAAACCTTTCCCACCTCTCTGATCGCGGATTTTGATCTGTAGGTGATGACGTTCGCGACCTGAGCGGCCATATCTCTTCCGTACTTGGCGAACACATACTGCAGAACCTCTTCTCTTCGGTCGCTTTCGATATCGATATCGATATCTGGCGGACCGTCCCTTTCAGGAGAAAGAAACCTCTCGAATAACAGCCTGAGTGAGACTGGGTCGACATTGGTAATTCCTATCGCATAGCACACGGCCGAGTTTGCCGCAGAACCTCGCCCTTGACAGTAAATTCCCTCGTGCCGACAGAACTCGACGATGTCCCAAACGACCAAGAAGTATCCCGAAAATCCCAGCTCCGATATAATCCTGAGTTCATAGTCAATCTGCTGGTAGGCCCCTTGGATCCTTTCGTTCTCTTTCGTTCCATAACGAGACTGCCCTAAGAGGTAGCTGAGGTGCCTGAGCCATTCGTCATCGCTATAACCCGCTGGCGCCAAGGAGGTGGGTAACTTAGGGGCTAAAAGCGCCAGATCAAAGGCACACCTAGACTGGACTTCTAGGGTCATTTCCACGAGACCTGGAAATCTGGCGAACCTCTGATACTGCTCCTTGGGAGACCTAAGGTGTCTAGCAAAGGAAGGAGCGAGCCATGCGTCGGCGTCTCGTAGCGACTTTCTGGATCTGATTGCCGACACCACATGAGCGCATTTTCCACTTTTTGGGGAATCGTAATGTGCATTCGAGGTGGCTAATGGTGTTGTCCGGAGGGACAGAGCCAGCTCCACCATCTCAGAGTTTCTCTGCTGGTCTATTGGCTCACCGTGATCCCAGCATTCGACGTACACATTGTCTCTACCAAAAAGTTCGATGAGTCTATGAAGCTCGAGCTTTGCTGCCTGTGGTCCCTCTTGCACGAGGGCCTTCGGTACTGCCCCCTTGCGGCATCCGGTGAGGACGATAAATTCCCCCTTGGATCTTTCGGCTAGTTCCAAGAGGGATAGAGAAAAACGGCCCTTCTCCTTCCCTGCGAGCTGTCCGTGTGTGATGGATGCCGAAAGATTGGCATATCCCTTTGGAGACTTTGCCAAAACGATCAGATGATCCCCCGAAGGATCTGCTAAAACTGTCCTCTTGTCTATAGATTCGAGGGTCAGCTCGGCACCGAATATGGTCGCCAGACCTAGCTGTTTGGCGGCACTGGCAAACTTTGGTAAGGCGTAAAACCCGTTGTGATCGGTTATGGCGATACCGGAAATGCCGAGTCGATAGGCTTCGTTCACCATCTCCTCGGGATCGGAGACACCGTCTAAAAAGCTGTAACTAGAGTGAGCGTGGAGTTCTGCATAACTAATTTCTTCGTCCATCAGAATGCTCCGAGGAGATTGATTGCTTTAGCCTCCGGGTGAATCTGCGGTCGAGCCATAGCTCCAAAGTTCCTTGACTGTGCAATACCTGTTGAGTTTTTTCTCCTGCTGGGCCGGACTGGCCCTTCGATCGGCCTTCGTGAGCGGCCAGAAAGGGTCAGAGGTTGAGCGCTGATGAAGCCGGTGCTCGCTCCAGAAAACCTAGACATTTCTAGGCATCCTCTTGTTTTCGCTCTCCAGCCGCTGAGTCTCCCCGGTTCCAACCGTTAGAACCGGACTCTGCGAGGCGACACCATTGGTGTCTCCCACGCCCAGGTTCTTCCGTCGTGGTTCACTTGGAGTCCTGCCCCGAGCGGTAGTATCCCCTTCGACGACACGGGTTAGGACAGCATCACTAACGGTCTCCATTGAGACACCCGCATCTCCAGTTCTACTTTCCAATCGGCGTTGGAACCTAATGTCAAGTAGGTTCTTTAGGTCCCGATAAGGGGTGTAAAGGGTGATCTCACGATCACTTGTTATTGCCATTGGGTTCATGGCGGCTACCTTGTCCGCACCACCCTGCCAGTTGCAATTCCAATAGGGATTACGGCAGTGAAACAGATCCCCATTGCGGAGGAAGTGCCACATGGCAGCGGAACCAAGAACGAGGAGAAAACGATCCTTTGCTTTAGGGTAGGCCTGCTCCAACTGATTGATAGATGCGATCTTGTTGGAGTTGAGTTCCAGGGTGGCAAGCCGGACAGTGCGTCTCAATGTGCCACCTGCTCTGCCGTCTTGCGCAGTTCGTCCATCACCGTACGGTTCTTGTGACTTCTTGACCCATAGAGACGAGCGGAGAACACGGTTACAATCTCGATCACATCGCCGGCTAAGTCATCCTCAAAGCTCGCATCTTC
>JAKBHQ010000393.1 GCA_021836665.1 Thermoplasmata archaeon | reverse complement strand
TAGGGCATCGGTAGCTTCGATGCGCACCATGGGAGTGCTGGACTTGATCGAGATCGTCAATGTTCTCGACTCGAATTCCGCTATACCAAGTGGAGATCGCTGCTATGCCATCTCTGGTTCTTCGCTCTTGGCGTTTGTGGTGGGGATTGACCCTAGGGTAGTGCTTGAGGCTAACTGGATTCAAAAGGAAATGATTAGGGCGGGAGTTTTGGACCCAAAGAATCCGATTTCGCTGGTGCTTTTGGCTAGAGATCACCATCCCGTATATGAAGAACTAGCAGACTATTTAGGCATCAAACTCGAGGTGCTTCACGTCGAGGCACCCTGGACCGATTGAAGTTTTGGAGAAGTTGTGGATCTAACTGGACTTGGAGCATTTCAGGCAGAGTACGAACAGATCTTAAAGGAGCTATCCGACCCCAAGGTTTTTTCCGATCAGCGCAGGGCAAAAGAACTGTCGAGGAGGAGAAAAGAACTCGAGGCGATCCTGGAGGGTTATCAGAGTCTCCAAAGGGCGATTTCGGACCTTGAGACGATCAAGTCTATGTATCAAGAGGCATCATCCGCCGATAGGGATCTACTGAAGGCCGACATCACCGAGAGCGAAGAGGCCCTGTCAAAAGCGCAGGAGGAACTCGAGGTACTGCTCCTGCCCACAGACCCAAACGACGGAAGAAACGTGATTGTTGAAATCCGAGGGGCTGAAGGTGGCGAAGAGGCGAATCTATTTGCCAAGGACCTTTTTGAGATGTATATCAAGTACGCAGAGAAGGTCGGTTGGAAGGTCGAGGTTCTGTCCCTAGACCCGTCCGACATGGGTGGGTATAACGAAGTGACCTTCGTTGTAAAAGCGGAAGACGCCTGGAGAAAGTTGAAGCTCGAAGGGGGACCCCATAGGGTTCAGCGGGTTCCCGTGACCGAAGCCAGGGGAAGGATACACACCTCTTCTTCAACGGTAACGGTTTTGCCAGAAGCCGACGAGATAGAAGTAGAGATCGATCCGAACGAAATAAGAGTGGATGTCTATCGCTCGACTGGGCCTGGAGGTCAGTCGGTGAACACCACCGATTCGGCGGTAAGAATTACCCACATTCCGAGTGGAATAGTCGTAGCTATGCAGGACGAGAAGAGCCAAATCCAGAATCGGGCGCGGGCCATGCAGGTCTTGAGGGCGAGGTTGCTCAAGGCTGAACAGGATCGACAGTCTCAAGAGCACTCCGACGCCAGGAGATCGCAAATCGGTTCAGGCGGCAGGTCGGAGAAGATTCGGACTTATAACTTTCCCGAGAACAGGGTCACCGATCACCGGATCGGCTTGACCCTACGCAAGCTCGACAGGGTGCTGCAGGGCGACTTGGGAGAGATCATCGACGCTTTGGTACTTGCCGAGCGGATGGAGCAGTTAAACAACCACACCAAAGAGACCTAGTCAATAAAGAGGCATAACCAGGGAAGAGGCGGAGTAGGAATATGCCCCGGTCAGTTCTAGAACTATTCAACGAGATCAAGTTGAAGACTGGGTCGGCCCAAATTGCCAATTGGATTGTTTCAGAGGCGATCGGTAGGCCATATTTTCAAGCACTTTCTGAGGATTTAACTGCGGATGACGGCTCAGTCTCGAGGGCGCTCGAATACTCAAGAAGGCTGGAAGAGGGCGAGCCAATCCAGTACGTACTTGGTCGCTGGAGCTTTCGAGATCTGGAGCTAGTAGTCGACCATAGGGCGCTGATTCCGAGGCCCGAGACTGAGGTTGTAGTAGAAGTGGCGCTCCAGTGCTTGAAAAAACGAAGGGTCGATCACCCGAGAATTTTAGAGCTAGGTACTGGATCTGGGGCTCCAGCTATAGCTCTAGCAACTGAGATCCCGGGCGCATACGTACTGGGTACCGACCTATCTGTCGACGCACTCTCCTTGGCGAGGGCGAATCTTAGACTTTATAGCGATCGGATTTCCGGCCATATGGAGTTGATCCAGGCCGACTGGTTTAGAGCTATAGATCCCGATGAGCAGCCATTGATCGACAGCGGTGAGTTTGACCTGATCTTTTCGAATCCCCCGTACATAGGCCAAGACGATTACGATCTGCTGGAACCATTGGTAAGGGATTGGGAGCCAAGATCCGCCCTACTTTCTGGGGAGCGGGGTACCGAGCAGTTGGAGACGATACTCAGATGGGCACCCCGATACTTAGCTCAAAGCGGCTGTCTGGTATTGGAGATGGATCCAGCTCAGGTAGGGCCGGTGGTGGATTTCGCACAAAATATCGGTTATGAATGCGAAGTCTTCTGTGACCTAGCGGAGAGAAAGAGGGGTTTGGTGGCAAAGCTCCTTTACGATGACCTCCGGACGGGAGGCGACCCTGCTGTCGCCTTGCAGCAGCTATTTGACAACTAGGTTCGATCTAGCTAGCTTCAGGTTTAAATGGAGGTGGCGCCATGGGTATCCCGGCGGTGAAAACCGAAGATCTCGGAAAGTCTTTTGGCTCGACTCGCGCACTTGTCTCTCTGTCTATGGAGGTCGCCGAAGGAGAGGTGGTTGGTTTCCTTGGGCCAAATGGAGCCGGGAAGACCACGACCTTGCGCCTTCTGATCGGAAGCATTAGACCGACTACGGGCAGGGCCGAGATATTTGGACTTGATGCACGCACCGAGGCGGTATTAGCGCACAGGAAGTTAAGTTACCTCGCTGGGGATACCAACCTTTGGCCGTCCTTAACCGGAGGCGAAACCCTTAATTTGCTTGAAAGACTCAGTGGCCGAGTCGACCGTAACTATAGAGACGATCTGATAGAGAGATTCGATCTAGACCCATCGAAAAAGGTGCGGACATACTCAAAGGGCAATAGACAAAAAGTGGCACTCATCGCCTCGTTGATGGCGAGGTCAGATCTATTGATCCTCGACGAGCCTACGAGTGGCCTAGATCCACTACTGGAGCGCGAATTCAGAAACTGTATCGTCGAAGCTAAGCGAAACGGACAGAGCGTACTTTTGTCTTCGCACATCTTGAGTGAAGTCGAGGCGCTTTGCGACAGGGTTGGGATGCTCAATCATGGAAGATTAATCGACTTCACCTCGCTCAAAGAGATGCGCCAACTCACCTCTCGCAGCGTAGACGTGACCTTTGAATCCACGCCACCGGATCTTTCCCGGATTCCTGGGGTAGCGTCTATAGAAGTTTTGGACCATTCAGTGCATTTTGCTTTTCGGGGTCGAATAGCCGAACTTTTGGATCTGCTAGCTGGCTTTCAGCCAGAGTCCCTGCTTATCAGGGAGCCATCGCTCGAGGAGCTCTTTTTAGATCTCTATGACGACAGTCCAGCGGAACGAGGCTGACTTGGTGGACGTGAAATTGCGAGCGGGCAAGGTCGATCAAGGGATAAGGCATTTTGGGATTCACTTCACCAAAACGATTATTAGATCTGGGATAATCTGGGGTTTCGTGTTCTTCGCTTTTGTGGCGAGTTCTGCCCTGAGTTATCTCAGTATCTATTCGAGCGTCGCCCAAAGGGAGGCACTAGTCAAGGCATTTGGGTCAAACCTTGCCACGATCGCCCTTTTCGGGCCCGCTCCGAGTCTGAACACTGTAATGGGCTTTACTCAGTTCAAATCGCTCCTCTCCATCTCGATTATCGGTGCGGTTTGGGGCTTTTTGACAACTACTAAGGCGATCAAAGGGGAAGAGGAGTCATTCCGATGGGAGCTCGTACTTTCCACGCCGACAACCAGCAGGCAGACGACATGGTCGGTGTTCAAGGCCGTATTGACCGGCATCTTTGCGATGTGGTTAACGATGAGTCTTTTATTGGTGTCTTTGAGTCTCGATTCAAAGCTTGGCCTGTCATTTTCTAGGGCACTCTTTTTCGCCACTGCGTCTATCGCTGCGCCAGTCGCATTCGCCTCGTTTGCCCTGTTCAGCTCTCAAATGACCGCAACAAGGAGACAAGCATCGAGTTGGTGTGGTTGGCTGCTCGCAGCGGGATACATAACAAGGATGCTCGCCGACGCCAAAGTCGGAGCTAATTGGCTCATCTGGGTTTCACCCCTCGGTTGGTCTGAGAAGCTAGCTCCACTTAGTTCTCCAGAACCCGTAGCATTTGTGCCGGTCTTAATCTTCTCAGTAGTTGTAATCATTGTTTCTTTATATTTGGCCGGAGTCCGAGATGTCGGCAGCGGTTTTTTTTCATTAGGGGATAGAAAGCGCACTGCTCGAGGTAGAAGGAGTTTCGGACACCTTGGACTGAGCGTTAGGACGTTCGGTTCATTTGTGCTAGCTTGGCTGCTCGCCATGGCCTTTACCGGATTTGCGATTGGGATGGTCGCAGACGGGGCTGGTTCAACGATGGCGGGATCTTCAATTGAAGGGGTCTTTTCGCGCCTTGGCGCCAAGGGTGCAAACGCTAGGGGTTTCCTGGGAGTGGCGTCCATTATCGTGGGCGTGATGGTGGAGGTCTTATCTGCTTCATTAGTCAAGGCGACCTACGAGGAGGAGGCCACCCTCCGGGTCGAGCACTTTCTGCTACGACGGTATCGACGAAGTAGATGGCTTTGGGAAAGGTTCGCCATGTGCGTCGCGGCTCTAATCCTAGCTTCGTTATTAGCAGGGTTCTCCTTATTCATCGGGGCTTCGATTGGCGGAGCGGGTTTATCGATATCTACCCTTCTTGCGGCTGGGGTTAATCTGCTCCCAGGGGGAGTCTTTATCCAGGGGATAGCGATGGCGGCTTTTGGCTTAGTTGGCAGCTGGGCTGCTAAAGCGGCTTATTTTGTTCTTGGCTGGTCGGTCTTCCTCGAACTTCTGGGTGGAATTCGCCCGATCAACCACTGGGTGATGGACAGTTCGATCCTGCATCAGATGTCCCCAGCTCCAGCTAGTGAAGTCGATTGGACATCGGCTGCAATTCTCGTCGTCATATCACTTGGGCTTGTGGCGCTCGGCAGCTTTAGTTTTACTGCTCGGGATCTTGGAGTCGAAACTCAGTCGCTTCGCTGGGAGAGCCTGAGGTCAAAAGTAAGGCTCTTTGTGTAGCGACGCCCTATGATCTGCGATAAAGAAGATGACGACGAAGACCTCGGCGGAAGACGTGTCCTTATATC
>JAKBHQ010000169.1 GCA_021836665.1 Thermoplasmata archaeon | reverse complement strand
TTCTGCTTATACGGTGTAAACGTTCTGCCAATAGTCTCGTCCATCTGCGTAGCACTATAATGGCTGCGTGCGAGTGTTGACAGGTAGAGAGCTAGTTATGAAACTGGAATCCTACAGCTCGCCGCCTACCCCTGATGACGTGTCGATCACAAAAGATGGATGTCGCCTCGACACCAAAGAAAAAGTGCTTGAGTTCCTTGCTGAGATGTCAGAGAAGGTCACATCTTGTCCATGAGCTGCATTTCCGACAGAGGCAAAACCATTCGAGAAATGGCCGATTTGTTGGACGAGCAGATTTCACCGGAACAGTGGCCTGAACCACTACGACAGATTTTCGCTCAAGCTTGCCTGCCTCACGTTCAATCTCGCACCGGAGTCCGTCATACTTCAGGAATCGAACACGACAAAGGTTTGCGTTTGGCCTGGCACATTTGGCTTGGATGTACAACGATGGAAACTTTGCCTGGATGGATACTTGAATCCGCATCAGTGGCCAATCGAAATCCCGAACTAGAGGTCTTGGCCGAGCACACACGGCATCACCTGTTGCACGAGGTTTACAGGCGTAGGGGTGTTCAGTACGAGAGATACGAGGCATAAGAACACCTGCTGACCGTTGGTGCTATAGCGGACGAGCTTCACCTGCCACATAAGGGCAAATCACCTAGTAGACCTCTCATAGACCAACCGACCTTTCCCAAACCCAATCTGCCGACTAATACGGGATTTTCCAACATCAAAAGCGAACCAGGCCGGTACTTGTGTGCTCCTGCCTTCGTTGTAAGCACGAGTTGCGCTGTCTTGTTGAGGGTCTACTCCTAACTTGCGAAGCAGTTGTGCAGCCCATGTTTTAGTTAGAGCGACTGGCACTGTCGCTGGTGTCTTGGTAATGGGGCTGATGATGGGTTCCGCTCTGACGTAAGCGCCATAACCCACTCGAACGAACATTCCGTCTTGCACCATGGATCGAAGCGTCTTGTCCACTCCGGATCGGGAATTGCCGCATTCATCGAATTCGGATCGCAGAAACGCTACCTCGTCGGGGCGATCTTCCAAATACTTCTCGATTGCTTTTCTTATCTTGGATGGGTACACGCTGACAGTTTAGTCCGAGAATACACATGTTTGTTAGAGAACGAGTGTCGTTGGCGAGGCTCCCGATTGTGGTTGCGAGCGGTATTGGTAGCGGGGTTGGTTTTTGAGTGTGGGTTTTGGTTGGTTTGGTTGAGGTTTTGGTTGGTAAGTGAGTTTGAGTTTTTGAAAGTTGGTTGGTGAGTGGGGATGGGTTGGGTGTAGGGGAGTTTGGTTTTTGGGGGTTGGGTAAAATCTTTGTTTTGGTTTTGGTTTTGGTTTTGGTTTTGGTGCACGTATGCACTCAGATTGCTGACGACCCATTATCCTGGAATCGTGGCGATAAAATTTCAAATGGTAACACCGGTTTCAGGTCCGGGTGCGGTAAAAGACCTCGCCGAGCACATCCTCGGCGATGAGGAAAAGCAGGCGGCTGGCCTGGGACTTGGTTTGACCAAAGTTGGCGCTTTGGCTGAGATACTCGGAGGGCAGGGTCGACATCCGAAATGGCTCGGGCGAGGCTGGAGTGGTGAGATCTCGGCGGACCCAACCGATTCAGTACAGGTAAGCGATGCGCTTACCGATGGTGCTCGGACACAGACCAAGGTCCACGCTTGGAGCTTTATTTTTGCGTGCAATAAAGGCGTAAGCCTTCTCGCTGCCGCAGACGCCGAGGTCGCTGCCGCGGTGGCTGAGGCGATGGAGTTGGCTGTCGCCGAATACGTACGGGTGCTCGAGGCCAACTGTGTGGTCCGCCTCGGACGTTCCGGATGTGACAGGGTCGGGGTCGCTGGACTGAAGGTTTGGTCTGTTTGTCACGCGGCATCTGCCGCTGGCGATCCACATCGTCACGCACACTTGATTGTGTCTGCCAACGCCCCTACCGTCGATGGCCGGCGAGGCCAGATCGACGGGCGTGGGCTATTAGCACGACACGCAAAATTGGCTGACGCTGCTGCGCAGTTCGTGATGGAACGAGAACTGAAAAAGATCGGTATCAGGATCGGGCTAGACGGAGAAGTTGTCGGGCTAGACCGTGATTTGCGGGAAAAGGCCTCGGTAGCGAGGTCAGCTATCCAAGCGATCCAGGCCACTTTTGAGATTGAAGGTCGGCCAATTTCTGATGAGCAGGCGTGGAAGCACTGGAGGCAGATAGCAGAGGGGAAAGAGGATAAGGCTTTATCCGCTTCTCTTGTGGAATCGATCCGCAAAGCGCGGGGGAATTTGGATCCAGCCGAGATGCTCGAACATGCGGTGGACGAGATGCTGTCTGATTCTGAGAAGCAGTTGGCTGTTCGTCAATGGTTGGGCAAGAAATATGGTCTTAAGGACTTCGCTGGGATTGTGAAGACCGCTCGAGACGCTGCTCAGCTGGAGCCGGATTTCGACCCAGTTACCAGGGTAATTGCTCTGATGGCGGGTCTAAATACTCCTCCAAATCTCAACGAAGTTGAGGCGCTGTGTGTTCGGATCGTCGGGCCAGATAAAGCCCTGACGTTGATGGAGGAACTCGGGAAGGATCCCCGAGTCTTAGTTGGCTCCAAGAATTTCGTTTTGAGGTCGCAATTAGAGACCGAACGAAGGATCGTCGCTAGGGCCGAGGTGCTCATAGGGGTCGGCGGAGAAGTTGACGAGGTGCTCGCTTCGTTCGATGCTTGTTTTGCGGTGGTCTCTGGCGTAGCAGGAGGTGGCAAGACTAGAGCCCTCGCTACTGCGAGGCTTTCATGGCAAGGGCAAAACCTACGGGTTTTCGCTACATCAAGAAACAGCCTCACCGCTGCAGATACGGGTCTTGCCGCTGGCGCCGATGAGGATCGTTCAATTTCGACCGCTGCATTGCGTGGGAGGTTGGCAAGGGAGGAGGAAAACGTCCCTCGGGCGGGCGATGTCCTGGTCGTCGACGAATTTGGGCTCTTAGATCACGCAGATATCGAGATGCTGCTTAGCCTAGCTGAACAGGGGGTCTACATCAAGGCTCTCGGTGATTCCCATCAAATCCAACCTATCGATCATTCGACGAGTGCCAGGATCGTCATGGATTTGGCTAGTTCCAAGGGCATGCCTAGCTTGGATGAAACAAAAAGATGCGCTTTGTGGAGAGATCTCCATGATGATCTCCGTGAAGTCGTGGTCAAAGAGGCTGATCCAGCAGAGGTTTTAGATCAGCTGGATATCCGTTGTGTACAAAGTGTGGCTGAGATTGCGGAAATTGCCGCTTCGGAACCTGGTTCCGAGATAGCGGTACGGTCGAACTTGATGCGCTGTGATGTGGCCGAAGCTTTGGATCGTCCGGAAATGCCGGTAAGTCACAATGAGGTGGCGATACTGCGGGACGGAATAGCAGGGTGGAGGGATGACAAGGTCGTTGTTCGGCGGAACGTTAGCGTTGAGTCCGTCAGTGGAGGTGTCTACCAACTTAAAAATGGTCAGAGGGGCACAATTTGTGTTGTCGCTGAGAGCGAAGTCGAGCTCGAACTCGCCGATGGCAGGCGGGTCAGACTCGATAAGGAGACGGCGAAGGACACACTCGCATTAGGTGGCGTCTATACGGGCGACTCCGCTCAAGGTCAAACCTGGGGCAAGTCCATCGTGGTGGTAACGGGGAATGAAACTAGGGAGTGGCTCTATTCCGCTGCGACGAGGGGGCGTGAAGCTCCTGTATTCGTCGTGCTGGCCGAGTCTAGCGAAGAGGCATCCACCGCTGTTACGACCGTGCTAAGTCGGGAAGGAGTAGCTAGGACCGTCTTAGAAATGGCTAAAACCGATCCGACTTTGATGGAGAGCATTCGCAGATCCGATGCAGTTCCAAACTCGAGTTCAGCTGTCGCTTCGGGCGACTCAACACGGGTAAGTACTGTTACCACCGAGGAGACTTCGGTAGTGGTTGGCAGTGTCGAGGTTGGCACTGATGAGGTTGACACTGATGGAACTAGCGATAGTTTCGTCCACGAGCTGCCTGAGGCTAGCCAAGGCGAAGTGAAGTGGGAGATCTCTGGGGAAGTACTGCGACGCAAGATTTTTGACGATTGGATTCCGGATTCGACCCCTCAAAAGCCAGAGGAAGCTGGCGCTGCCGATTCAGACTCCCTTGTTTCTCAAAGGAACGAAGATCGATCTACAGAGTCGGAATCCATACCGCTTGTTATCACTGACGCTGGTGTAGTAGAGCAGTCTTCTGCTTCTCCACGGCCAGAGGAAGTAAATGCTGAGGGTAGTGAGGCTACGCCCGTTGATACTGACAAGAATGGCGAAGTGACCTTGCCAGAGGGATTCCCTATAGATGAGTGGTGGCCTGCTGATTACCTAAGAAGAGAACGCAGCAAAATGATTACTTGGGGAAACTGGGCGGTTTCGCAGTACCGTGACGAGTTGTTTAAAGCGAAGATCGAGCGGACACCAGAGAACCTATTGGCACGAGCAGAACAAGATCCCAAGTTTGTTGCAAATCGTCTTCGTCTTGCGTCTAGCTTCAACGCTAAAGTGCAAAGCAGGCAATCGTTGATTGAGCAATATCATCTAACGCCAGAGCAGATAGCACTTGTTGACGATCTCGCTAGTGAAGACTCGGACACGACTGTTGCAAGTAGTGGAAACGACCAGAACTATAGGACGAGTCCTAGCACGTCTCAAGCAGAGCAGCAGCAGCAAAGACAGTCGCGTGGATTTGGTCTTGGCATGCACTTTGGCTAGCCCTCGTCCCGGGGTGATGCGTCCCGGGTTTACTGGACACCTAGTTACTTGAGAACCGACCGGTTCTCAAGTTCTACTTTGGGACATAAGTCCTGTTATCCGCAGGGTTTAGAACCATATGTCTAATATCACCGAGTACTCCACGCCGACTCAGCTACCGCATCGAAGCTCGAAGCTCACCGATAAGTCCCGGAGTTAGCTTCTTTGGCAGTACTAGGTCGTCCTCGTCGAGGTTTATCCCGGCTAACTCCGCGGCCCGCAAGGTGCTTGCCTTGTGGTCCAATCGGTAGAACTGCGCCCCTGTTTCGGGTGGTTGTTCCGGCCCATATTTCCTGCTTGTACCGGATTGTGAGACACCGGGACCACCAGA